>NZ_JBSVXD010000345.1:0-3147 GCF_054070755.1 Pseudomonas sp. SDO5591_S426
TTGAAATGCATTCCAAATGTGGGAGCCAGCCTGCTGGCGATTGGGCCGGTTCAGACGATAAAAAAATCGAAATCAGCGACCCTTCTTCCAGAGATAAGCCCCCACCAGAATCCCGACGCCACATAGCACCGCCACATAATAGGCAGGCCCCATCGGGCTCTCCTTGAGCAGCAGGCTGACGATCATCGGCGTCAATCCGCCGAAAATCGCGTAGGCCACGTTGTAGGAGAACGACAGACCGCTGAAGCGCACCACTGGCGGGAATGCCTTGACCATCACGTATGGCACCGCGCCGATGGTGCCGACCAGCAAACCCGTCACGGCGTACAGCGGGAACAGCCAGTCGGGATGGTCAGCCAGGCTGTGATAGAAGGTCCAGGAACTGGCCAGCAACGCAGCACAGCCGATCACGAAGACGCGTCCCGCACCGAAACGATCGGCCAGTGCGCCGGCAATGATGCAACCGAAACTCAGGAACACGATCGCCACGCTGTTCGCTTGCAGCGACGTGGTTGCCGAGAAGTGATAGACCGTTTGCAACACGGTCGGGGTCATCAGAATCAGCACCACGATGGCGGCGGACAGCAGCCAGGTCAGCAGCATCGAAATGGCAATCGCACCGCGATGATCACGCAGTACCGCGCGCAGCGGCACTTCTTCAGCCAGGGCCTTGCGCTGTTGCAGCTCGGCGAACACCGGGGTTTCGTGCAGCCAGCGGCGCAGGTACACCGAGAACAAACCGAACACGCCGCCCAGCAGGAACGGGATCCGCCAGGCGTAATCCGCCACTTCCACCGGGGTGTAAATGCTGTTGATCGCCGTGGCGACCAGAGAACCCAGGAGGATGCCCGCCGTCAGGCCGCTGGTCAGGGTGCCGCAGGCATAGCCGATATGGCGTTGCGGTACGTGTTCGGAAACGAAGACCCAGGCGCCGGGCACTTCACCGCCAATCGCCGCGCCCTGGATCACTCGCATCAGCAGTAACAGGATCGGCGCCCACATGCCGATCTGCGCGTAGGTCGGCAGCAGGCCCATGATCAGGGTCGGCACCGCCATCATGAAGATGCTCAGGGTGAACATCTTCTTGCGCCCCAGCAGGTCGCCGAAGTGCGCCATCACGATGCCGCCCAGCGGCCGCGCCAGGTAGCCGGCGGCGAAGATGCCGAAGGTCTGCATCAAGCGCAGCCACTCGGGCATGTCCGCCGGGAAGAACAGCTTGCCCACCACCGTGGCGAAAAACACGAAGATGATGAAGTCGTAGAACTCCAGCGCGCCGCCCAGGGCCGACAGCGATAGCGTCTTGTAGTCGTTGCGGGTGAGCGGACGTGCGGATTGGGCAGGCTGCGCGATACTCGAGGGCGCTGTGGTCATGGCAAAGGCTTCTCTAATAGTCAGGTCTGCCGCCCCGACAACGCAGGCAAGGGCTCGGGCAGGATCGGCACGATAGCAAATTGTTCGAAAAAGCACATAGAGGCACGTAATTGACGGTCAAAATGAGAACCGGACGGTCGTCTCGGAGTCTACCGACCGATATACTCGCAACTGTGCGACGGCTTGCAAGGGTTGCTGTGCGAAAACGCCTGTCAGGTTCATAGGCGATTTCGCAGAGTTTCCCTTTAGGCGCCTTATGGAAAACGTGACGAACGTAGTATGTTCGGTGCTGAATCGTTTTTCCCGAAGACGGCTACCACCAGCAGCACCAACGAAGAGTCACGGGTCAGAGGCACCCCCGGCATGATAGAGCTCGAACAAGAAGATCCGATCCCGCAAGGCGACCTGGCCCTGCAAATTACCGCGCTTCCGCGCGAAACCAACGGCTTTGGCGATATTTTCGGCGGCTGGCTGGTGGCGCAGATGGATTTGGCTGGCACCGCGATGGCCAGCAAGGTTGCCGGTGGCCGCGTAGCCACGGTTGCGATCGACCGCATGGCGTTCCTGGTGCCGGTGGCGGTGGGCGCTCAGCTCTCTTTCTATACCCAGGCACTGGAAATCGGCCGCAGCTCGATCCAGATGATGGTTGAAGTCTGGAGCGACGATCCGCTGTCCAGCGAATGGCGCAAAGTTACCGAAGCGGTATTCGTGTTCGTGGCCATTGATGGCAGCGGCCGCACCCGCTCGGTTCCGCCCAGAGCTCGTTAAAACCGGGAAGCGTTAAACCCGACGACCGATTCACGGTCCATTGCAGTCCTGTTACTGATCGAGAGCTGTCCCATGAACACGCCCAACGTTGAAGCCGTGAAACTGGATGAACTGAACTGCTGGCGCATCCGCCACGGTCAGGCCGAATTGCTGGTGGCCCAGCAAGGCGCGCACATCCTCAGTTATCAACTGGCCGGCCAACCGCCGCTGATCTGGCTCAACGATGAGGCGGTGTTCAAGACCGGCAAAAGCATTCGTGCTGGCGTGCCGGTGTGCTGGCCGTGGTTCGGCAACTTCGAGCGCAACCCGCCGAGCGTGAAAGCGATGCGCGTCAGCCACGAGCCGGCGCCCGCCCACGGTCTGGTGCGGGCAATGGACTGGGAACTGGGCGGCATCGAAGCCGAGGGCGAAAGCCTGAAGGTCGAATTCCTCCTGCCCTACCCCGAAGGTGGCCTGCCAGGCTGGCCGCATCAGGTGGACTTGAAGCTGAGCATTCGTCTGGATGAGCAACTGCATATCAACCTGATCAGCCATAACGTGGGCACCGAAACGGTGACCATCAGCCAGGCCCTGCACAGCTATTTCGCCGTCAGCGATGTGCGCAACGTGCATGTCGAAGGCGTGGACGGCTTGAGCTACATCGAGACGCTGGAAGACTGGAAAACCAAGAAACAATCCGGTGATCTGCGCTTTACCGGCGAAACCGACCGCATCTATCTTGATGCCCCGCCACTGCAGAGCATCGTCGATCCGGCCTGGGAACGACGCATCGAATTGACCAGTACCGGTTCACGCACGGCGGTGATCTGGAACCCATGGATCGACCGCGCCGCTGCATTCAGCGACATGGCCGACGATGGCTGGCAGCGCATGCTGTGCATCGAAACGGCGAATGTGATGGGCGATGTGGTGAGCCTGGCACCGGGTGCCAGTCATACACTGGGCGTGAGCGTCGGTAGCAAACCACTTTAAGTTCAAAAGATCGCAGCCTTCGGCAGCTCCTACACC
>NZ_JBSVXD010000346.1:0-3064 GCF_054070755.1 Pseudomonas sp. SDO5591_S426
CAAAAGATCGCAGCCTGCGGCAGCTCCTACAAAATTGTGTGTGCCCAATTCAGGAAAGCTGCGCCTTGTACTCCTTCTCGTACTGCCCCGCCAGCGTCTCTTTCTGTTTGTCATTGAGCAACTTGCCAGCCATCTGGAAGAACTTCTGCTCCTCCTCCTCGAGATGGTGATGAACCTTTTCCGACAGCTTCTTCGCGGTCGCCAGCCAGGCCGGGCTGGACATCTCGGTCTCGTCGAGCACCTCCATCATTTCATCCATTTCGTGAT
This sequence comes from Pseudomonas sp. SDO5591_S426, assembly GCF_054070755.1. Taxonomy (NCBI): domain Bacteria; kingdom Pseudomonadati; phylum Pseudomonadota; class Gammaproteobacteria; order Pseudomonadales; family Pseudomonadaceae; genus Pseudomonas; species Pseudomonas sp. SDO5591_S426. The sequence continues at coordinate 268 of NZ_JBSVXD010000346.1, forward strand.
GCTCGGCGATTGCGTGGCGGCTGAGGTCGACGCCGTTGTCGAACTCCATCAGCGGAATGTAGAAATGCCGCTCTTCTGCGGTTTCGTGGGCTTGCAGTTCTGACTTGAGCTGCTTGTAAGCCTCGACGCGTTCAGGCGTGTCACCGCTGGTATGGATCAGTGCCTTGGCATAGGTCCGCTGGCGTTCATGGCTTTCGCGCAAGGCTTCGAAAATATTCACGGCGTTTCCTCATCGGTCGCGCTCGGCAATGGCGCGTCACAACAAATGACATCTGCGCGAAGGCGACGGTTCCACCGGTGTTGTGGTGATGGAACATTGGCGTTGTCCGCGATAGGCTGCGCTTTCACAGCCATAAGGATATAGCCATGACCCTGCGTATCGAACGCAAGCACAACCCCAGCAACGAAGAACGCGAGGCGATCCTCGTGCCGTTGCGCGCCTATAACACCTCGAAGTCCGCGTGCCCACCACCGGAACATATCGCGCTGCTGATACGCGACGACAACGATGAGATTGTCGGCGGCGTTTATGCCCGGTTGTTTTATCAGTGGTTGTTCATCGACTTGCTGGCGGTGCCGGAACAGGCTCGTGGGCAGGGCATGGGCACGAAGCTGATGCAGATGGCGGAAGACCTGGCGCGGGAAAAGGAATGCGTCGGTCTGTGGCTGGAAACCTTTGAATTCCAGGCGCCGGAGTTCTACAAGAAATGCGGTTATAGCGAGATCGGCCACATCGCCGACTACCCGCCGGGGCACAAGCATTTCTTCTTTCAGAAGCGCTTGAGTTACTGATTCAACACAAAACCCTGTGGGAGCGGACTTGCCCGCGATTGCAATTTATCCTTCAACAAAAATATTGACAGGTATACCGCTATCGCGGGCAAGCCCGCTCCCACAGGTCCTGCGTCAATTCATGAGGTCACAGACAGGTAGCCAAAGCCGCCAACCGGCGCTTGGCAACGAAGTCGTCCTGCTGCGCGTAGTAACTCAACACGGTGCCCGAGGCATCGGTGGTCACGTCCACGAACGACTCCGCCGAGCGGGTGTAAACCGTGGTGCCGCCCTTCTCCGCTGGTTCCAGGTACGCAGCCGCATCAACACCGAACACCGATTCGTCCTGCCAGGAAAACTGCACGCACTGGGCAACGTCTTTGGCCGGTTTGTCCGAGTTCAGGGTTTTGTACGGGGCCTTGGTGCGAGCATCGTTCATTGCCGAGCCCGCGCATCCCGCCAGCAAGGCAGCGGCCAGCGCTACCATCAGAATTCGCATTGCATTCACTCATCAGGAAAAAGCGGACTGTATCACCGTGGCACAGCGAATCGTTCTGCTTTACTTCATTTATACCGCGACACCGCGCGACGATTCGCGCACCCTGTCGCGCCATAACGCTGCATCGCAATTTTGACTGGAAGCCCCATGACCCCCAACGCCGAGTTTTACAAACCGACCACTGAATATGCCGACAAGCTGATCAGCCAGATCGGTCAGACGCCTTCCTGGATCGCCAAGCGGATCGGCGTCACCGACAAGCGGATTCGTTACATCCTCGACGGCGAGAGGACCGTCAAAGGCGAAACCACGCCGATCCAGATGACCTACACCGAGCAGTTTGCCCTCGAATGTCTGGCAGCAGCGGCCAAGGCCAGCAAGAAACAGTCTTCGTAATTCGTTCTCAAGGAGTGACCATGGCGGCAACCGAGCAGCAACACGAACAGGCCCTGAAAAAATTTCTCGATGAACGTCCCGAACTGCGCGTCGAACTCGACAACCTCAACCCCTTGCTTGCCCAGGCCAAGGGCGAGACCCTCGCGCAGTTTCGCGATGAGCGTTTGCATGAAGCCTTCGAAGCGGAAGCTGAGCACCTGGGTTTGTTTGCCTGGGAGCTGACGCTGCGACTGACTGCCGCCACACCCCAGGAATACGAAGCGCAACGCCTTGAAGTACACCGGGAAGTCGCGGAGATGGCCGGCATGGATTGGCTGGAATATTGTGACTTGTATGGGATAAAACCTTAGTCATCGCTCAAGGACATCGATCGCCCATGCTGCCATCCACCGCCAAGCCCCACGCCAGCCCCGGTCACCTGCACACGCAGAAATGGCGCGGGCGCATCGGCCTGAGTCTGGTGGCCATGCTTTCGGTACTGGCCGGGATGACCGACGCGATCGGTTTCATGGCCAGCGGCGACTTCGTTTCGTTCATGAGCGGCAACACCACCCGCATGGCCGTTGCCATCAGTGCGGGCGATCTGGGACTTACCCTGCGCCTGGTGATCCTCGTCGCGACGTTCATCCTCGGCAATGCGCTGGGCATTGTTGTCAGCCGGCTCAGCGGACGCCGGGCCCTGCCCCTGCTGCTGAGCATCGCCGCCCTGTTGTGCGCCGCCGCGGCCTGGCCTTACGACGAGCAACTGCCTGCGCTGCTGGCAGCGATCATTGCGATGGGCATGCTCAATGCTGCGGTGGAAGAAGTGAATGGTTTGCCGGTCGGACTGACCTACGTGACGGGTGCCCTGTCGCGCTTCGGTCGAGGTCTCGGGCGCTGGATGCTCGGCGAACGACGCAATGGCTGGCGCGTGCAATTGATACCGTGGACCGGCATGTTTGCCGGGGCGGTCATCGGTGCTGTGCTGGAGCATCACTTTGGGCTCAAGGCGCTGTTTGCCAGCGGTCTGTTGGCGGCTGCTTTGGGCTTGTTGTCGCTGAAAATTCCGCGGCGTTGGCAGTTGGGTTACATGCCGCGCTAACACCTCAATCCCTGTAGGAGCTGCCGAAGGCTGCGATCTTTTGATTTTAA
>NZ_JBSVXD010000347.1:0-3028 GCF_054070755.1 Pseudomonas sp. SDO5591_S426
GCCATTCAAATGTAGGAGCTGCCGCAGGCTGCGATCTTTTGATTTTCAGCATCCACAAACGAAAACGGCCAACCCGAAGGTCAGCCGTTATTGACGATTGTTACTGTTCATAAGTTTATGCGAGTCGCCCTCGTACCTCCTGTTTGACACCCCAGCCTTCAATGATGCCGCCCAATGGCTCGACCACCGCTTCGAAACCCTGTTCGAAATCGCCGATGTCATCGTAAGTGGCGTACATCACCTTGCTCAGTTCCAGCGCCCAGGCGCCGTCGTCGCGCACGCTGATTTGCGCATTCAGGGATTCACCATGATGGAATTGACGTGCCGCCCTGCGTGCCCGCTCCTCGTCCGGGAAAATGGCGTAGAACTCGATGGGATGGAATCGTGAAAAGTCGAAACCGCCTTCTTTCATGCGGCGCAGCACGCTGCTGCTGATGTCTTCTTGATAGGCTGTGCTCATGAAACGTCCTCCTCAAACTGATGGATAGACTTTCCGTACTCCCTGCGCGCGCAACCCAAGGTCGCGGGCGTTCGGCAACCGATGTGCCGACGGGAAACAAGCATGGAGCTGACAAGACCAGACCTTAGCGATCCATTCGCTGATCTCGATTGCAGAGTAGCCCCAAGATAGAGCCGCTGCCAAGGTCTGGTTGTGAATGTGACAGGAGGTGTTCAGATTGGCGTGATGCTGCGGATTTGTATGCTGTTCTGGGTTTTGAGGTTTTTGACGCCGGCATCGGCGGTTCGCCCTTCCAGATCGTTCAGATCCAGCTTGGCGGCGACAGGAAGAAGCCGTTCCTTGATGAGTTTGGCGGCCTGCTCGTAACTCGGGCATTCCTCGCACTCGAAGACTTCGTCGATGGTTTCACCGTGATCATCCACGAAAGTGACTTTCCACTTGGACATCAGAGCCTCCTCGATCAAACCCGCAAATGGGCTTACCTCTATCTCGACCTGATTAGCTGGCTAATCGTTCCGCTGGAATATGCCACCGCTGATCCCCTGTAGGAGCGAGCCTGCTCGTGAAAAACATGAGAACACCGCGTTGAATCAGGCTCCCCGCGTCATCGTTCACGTCCATCGCGAGCAGGCTCGCTCCTACAAATCCATCAGTCGTTGCTTGGCTTGCCCACAGCTTGCAGTACGTACTGCGGCAAGGCGAAGGCGCCGATGTGGATTTCCGGGTTGTAGTAGCGAGTGACAATGCCACTGCCGGCGAAGCGCTGTTGCAGGGTTTCGCGGGATAGCTTGCGATAAGCGGTATTGGTCGCGCCCCAGGCGAAGGTCATCGAGCCGCCGATATAAGTCGGCACAGCGGCCTGATAGAAGTGCCAGTCCGGGAACAGGCTGCGCAGGCGACCGGCGGTGGTCTTCACTTCTTCGATCTGCATGAACGGTGTGCCGTTCTGGGTCACCAGAATGCCGCCTTCATTCAGGCAGCGGCGGCAGGCCTGGTAGAAATTTTCCGAAAACAGCACTTCGCCCGGACCGATCGGGTCGGTGGAGTCGGAAATGATCACGTCGAACTTTTCCGTGGTGGTGGCGACGAAACGCATGCCGTCGTCGATCACCAGGTTCAGGCGTGGATCATCGAACGCACCTTTGGAGTGGTTCGGCAGGAATTCCTTGCACATGTCGACCACCGTGCCGTCGATCTCGACCATGGTGATGTGCTCGATGCTGCGGTGCTTGGCCACTTCACGCAGCATGCCGCCATCGCCACCGCCGATGATCAGCACGCGCTTGGCGGTGCCATGCGCCAGGATCGGCACGTGGGTGAGCATTTCGTGGTAGATGAATTCGTCGGCTTCGGTGGTCTGGATCACACCGTCCAGCGCCATGACCCGGCCCATGCGCGAGTTTTCGAAAATCACCAGGTGCTGGTGTTCGGTGCGCACTTCGTGCAGCAGTTTTTCCATGCGAAAACGCTGGCCGTAGCCTTCGTAGAGGGTTTCCAGGTAATCGCTGGCGGGGATGTTGCTCATGGGAAGTGCTCCGATGAATGCGGTGGCAACGGACGGTTACCCGCCCATGAAGGCCAATCGATCAGCTCGATTGCCCAGGAAAGCCGCGCATTCTACGTCGCGGAACATGACAGGTCGAACCTCGTCTGTCAGATCCGCACATTCCCACGCGGTCCGGCGATGGCCCAGATGATCAGGCCCAGAACCGGCAGCAGCAGGATCAACAGCACCCAGAGGATTTTCATCCCGGTTTCGGCGCCACTTTTCAGCACATTGATGATTGCCCAGATGTCGAGGGCAAGAATGATCAGGCCTACAAGGCTGTTGAACGTGGAACCCATGGTGACGCTCCCGAAGAGTGGTATGCACCCTTAGGATAGTCGGCCATGGCGAGGGTTCCTTTTTATTGACAGCTTTACGGTCTCAGACGTGGATTGCCACTTTCAAGGCTTCCAGGGCAGGCGCCGCGGCAATACCGACTTCGGCACACAGCTCAAGCACACGCGGCACGTCATTGCCGAAGACCAGAACCATTTGCAGTTCGTCATCCAGCAACTGGCTGAAATTCATCAACGTGTAACCGCCGTTTTCCTTGTTCAGGCTGCTCATCTGCACCTGAATGCGGTTAAGTGCAGTCAGGGCTTCGGTCTTGGCCAGTTGCTTGGGCTTGAGGTTGAAATCGACTCCAGGGCCGAACGAGTCGACGATCTGCGCAAACAGGTCCATGTAAGTGTCGGCCTGAAACAGCACGGTTTCCGGCAGGCTGCCGACAACGACCCACTCACCCAGCGGGATCGGGAAAGTGTCGTCGTAGTTGATGTCCGGATTGGCCGTCAGAAAAGCCTCAGGATCCGCGTAAGCCTGGGACGCTTCGTCAGCGACTTTCCGGATTTCGTCATCGCTCATGCACCCGGAGCTGATTTTGCTGATGAGTTCGACGAGTGCGGCTTTCATGGGGCGGATCCTGTAGCGAGGGAGTTTTGAGGGCGCGAAGGATAACGCAAGGATAGATTCAAGTGCCCAAAAAAGATCGCAGCCTTCGGCAGCTCCTACGGGTGTACGCC
>NZ_JBSVXD010000348.1:0-2994 GCF_054070755.1 Pseudomonas sp. SDO5591_S426
GCTATCGCGGGCAAGCCTTGCTCCTACAAAAAAGGGAGTTACATCCGCAGGGATTTCCCTCCCGGCCTTCTGTCCAATCCGCTAGTCTTGCTCACATCTGGAAGGGAGCCGTCCATGTTCGAATCCGCCGAAATCGATCACGCCATCGACAAAGAAACCTACGACGCCGAAGTGCCTGCGCTGCGCGAAGCCTTGCTCGAAGCGCAATTCGAGCTTCAGCAGCAACGCCGGTTTCCGGTGATCATTATGATCAACGGCATCGAAGGCGCCGGCAAAGGCGAGACGGTCAAGTTGCTCAACGAGTGGATGGACCCGCGCCTGATCGAGGTCCGCACGTTCGATCAGCAAACCGATGAAGAACTGGCGCGGCCTCCCGCGTGGCGTTACTGGCGAATGTTGCCGGCCAAAGGGCGCATGGGGATTTTCTTTGGTAACTGGTACAGCCAGATGTTGCAGGGCCGGGTGCATGGCGAGTTCAAGGACCCGCGTCTCGATCAAGCGATCAACGCGGCCGAGCGCCTGGAAAAGATGCTCTGCGATGAAGGCGCACTGATCGTCAAATTCTGGTTCCACCTGTCCAAGAAGCAGATGAAGGCGCGCCTCAAGGCGTTGGCCGACGACCCATTGCACAGCTGGCGCATCAGCCCGCTGGACTGGCAGCAATCGGAGACTTACGACCGGTTCGTGAAATTCGGTGAGCGTGTCCTGCGTCGCACCAGCCGTGACTATGCGCCGTGGCATGTGATCGCCGGGATGGACGCGCGCTATCGCAGCCTGGTGGTGGGCAAGATTTTGCTCGACAGCCTGCACGGCGCCTTGAAGCGGCCGAAGATCCATCCGGAGAAAGTCAGCGCCGCGCCGGTGTTCCCCAGCGTCGATCAAGTGAACCTGCTCGACAGCCTGGATCTGACCCTGCATCTGGACAAAGCCGATTATGAAGAACAGTTGGTGACCGAACAGGCGCGGCTGTCCGGGCTGATGCGCGACAAACGCATGCGTCGACACGCGCTGGTGGCGGTATTCGAAGGCAATGACGCGGCGGGCAAGGGCGGGGCGATCCGGCGTGTGGCGGCGGCGCTCGACCCGCGTCAATACAACATCGTGCCGATTGCCGCACCCACCGAAGAAGAACGGGCGCAGCCGTATCTATGGCGCTTCTGGCGACACCTGCCAGCGCGGGGCAAATTTACCGTTTTCGATCGTTCCTGGTATGGCCGCGTCTTGGTGGAACGCATCGAAGGTTTTTGCAGCCCGGCGGACTGGTTGCGCGCCTACAGTGAGATCAACGATTTCGAAGAGCAGGTCAGCGATGCCGGAGTGGTGGTGGTCAAGTTCTGGCTGGCCATCGACAAACAGACGCAACTGGAACGCTTCCAGGAACGTGAAGAAATTCCCTTCAAGCGTTTCAAGATCACCGAAGACGATTGGCGCAATCGCGAAAAGTGGGACGACTACCGCGCCGCCGTCGGCGATATGGTCGACCGCACCAGCACTGAAATCTCGCCGTGGACCCTGATCGAAGCGAACGACAAGCGCTGGGCGCGGGTGAAGGTTTTGCGCACCATCAACCAGGCGTTGGAAGAAGCATTCGAAAAGTCCGATAAACATGCGAAGAAGGAAAGCAAAGGCAAACACTGATGCGATGGTTACGCATACGCGGGGTGAATGATTGTCGCGGTCGGTAATTGGGTGGGCTTATGCTCGGTCCACTCTCAACCGACAACAACAATGAGGTATGCCATGCGTGAAGTGGTGATCGTCGACAGCGTGCGGACCGGCCTGGCCAAATCCTTTCGCGGCAAGTTCAACCAGACCCGTCCGGACGACATGGCCGCGCATTGCGTCAACGCCTTGCTGGCGCGTACCGGCATCGACCCGGCCAGTGTCGAGGATTGCATCGTCGGCGCCGGCTCCAACGAAGGCGCCCAAGGCTACAACATCGGTCGCAACGTCGCGGTGCTTTCGCGGTTGGGCATCGGCACCGCCGGCATGACCCTCAACCGTTTCTGCTCGTCGGGTTTGCAGGCCATCGCCATTGCCGCCAACCAGATCGCTTCGGGTTGCAGCGACATCATCGTCGCCGGTGGCGTCGAGTCGATCAGCCTGACCATGAAAAGCGTCAACACCGACAACCTGATCAACCCGCTGCTCAAGGAACAGGTGCCGGGCATCTATTTCCCGATGGGTCAGACCGCCGAAATCGTCGCTCGCCGTTACAACGTCAGCCGCGAAGAACAGGATCTGTACGCTCTGCAAAGTCAGCAGCGCACCGCTCAGGCACAGGCCGCCGGTTTGTTCGATGATGAAATCGTGCCGATGGCGGTGAAGTACCGCGTTGAGGACAAAGCCACCGGTCAGGTGCAGATTCTCGACGGCGTCGTCGATCGCGATGACTGTAACCGTCCCGATACCACACTGCAAAGCCTGGCCGGGTTGAATCCGGTGTTCGCCGAAGATGGTTCGGTGACGGCGGGCAACTCGTCGCAACTGTCTGACGGCGCTTCCATGACATTGGTGATGAGTCTGGAAAAAGCCCTGGAACTGGGTCTGAAGCCGAAAGCGTTCTTCCGCGGTTTCACCGTGGCGGGCTGCGAGCCGGATGAAATGGGCATCGGTCCGGTGTTCTCGGTGCCGAAACTGCTCAAGGCCAAAGGCTTGCAGATTGCCGATATCGATTTGTGGGAACTCAACGAAGCGTTCGCCTCGCAGTGCCTGTACGCGCGCAATCGACTGGAAATCGACAACGACAAGTACAACGTCAATGGCGGCTCGATCTCCATCGGCCACCCGTTCGGCATGACCGGTTCGCGTCAGGTCGGGCACATTGTGCGTGAGTTGCAGCGGCGTAATCTGCGCTACGGCATCGTGACCATGTGCGTGGGTGGCGGGATGGGGGCGACCGGGTTGTTTGAGGCGGTGCGGTAACTGCTTCGGATTATGCAGTGATTGTGAAATTGCTATCGCGGGCAAGCCCGCTCCCACAGTGATTGCCGG
>NZ_JBSVXD010000349.1:0-2983 GCF_054070755.1 Pseudomonas sp. SDO5591_S426
CTTTTGATCTTTGCTTCTAAAATCAAAAGATCGCAGCCTTCGGCAGCTCCTACATACAAGCCGATTTTCAGTTGCAACACCCCGACTCGAGATTCTTGAGAATCGGACAATCCGGCCGGTGATCCCCCTGACAGTGCTCAACCAGATCCTGCAACGTATCGCGCAACTGCCCCAGTTCGCGGATCTTCTGGTTCAACTCATCGATATGCTGCCGGGCGAGGGCCTTCACATCGGCGCTGGCGCGCTGGCGGTCCTGCCACAGGGTCAGCAGCTTGCCGACCTCTTCCAGGGAAAACCCCAGATCCCGGGAGCGCTTGATGAACGCCAGCGTATGCAGGTCGTCATCGCCGTACATCCGATAACCGTTGTCGGTGCGATGGGCAGCCTTGAGCAAACCGATGGACTCGTAATAACGGATCATTTTTGCGCTCAGGCCACTGTGGCGAGCCGCTTGGCCGATGTTCATCGGTTGTCCTCCAGATCCTTGGGTTTCCAGGTTTTCAACAGTAACGCATTGCTCACCACGCTGACGCTCGACAATGCCATCGCCGCACCCGCCAGCACCGGATTGAGGAAACCGAAGGCCGCCAGTGGAATGCCGATCAGGTTGTAGACGAAGGCCCAGAACAGGTTCTGCCGGATCTTCGCGTAGGTCTTGCGGCTGATCTCCAGCGCCGCCGGCACCAGACGCGGATCGCCACGCATCAGGGTGATCCCGGCTGCGTGCATGGCCACATCGGTACCGCCGCCCATGGCGATGCCGATGTCAGCCGCCGCCAAGGCCGGTGCATCGTTGATGCCGTCACCGACCATCGCCACCACGCCGGTTTTCTTCAGCGCCGCGACGGTGGCGGCTTTGTCGGCCGGCAGCACTTCAGCGTGCACGTCGGTGATGCCCAGCGCCTCGGCAACGACTTTGGCACTGCCACGGTTGTCACCAGTCAGCAGGTGACTGCTGATGTGCCGTGCATTGAGTTGCTGAACCGCTTGCAGTGCGCCGGGTTTCAGGGTGTCACCGAAGGCGAACAGGCCCAACACTTTCGGCGCGGGGCTTTGCTCGATCAGCCAGGAGAGCGTCCGGCCTTCGGTTTCCCACGCAGTGGCTGAGTCAGCCAAAGCGCCTGTGCTCAGACTGCTTTCTTCCAGCAGGCGCCGGTTGCCCAACGCCAAACGACGACCATCCAGGTTGCCAGCGATGCCGCGCCCGGTCAGGGATTGGCTGTCAGTGACATCGGCCACGGACAAATCGCGTTCTCTGCACGCATCCAGTACAGCTTTGGCCAGCGGATGCTCGCTGCCCCGTTGCAGAGCTCCGGCCCATTGCAGCAGGGTGGCTTCGTCACCGTCGACGGCACTCAAATGTGCGATGCGCGGCGTGCCCGAGGTCAGGGTGCCGGTCTTGTCGAACACCACCGAACTGACTTCATGGGCACGTTCCAGTGCTTCAGCGTCCTTGATCAGAATCCCGTAACGCGCCGCTACGCCAGTGCCGGCCATGATCGCCGTCGGCGTGGCTAGACCCAATGCACAAGGGCAGGCGATCACCAGCACCGCGACGGCGTTGATCAGCGCGGTTTCCAGCGGCGCGCCATACAGCCACCAACCGACCAGCGTCGCCAACGCCAGCAGCAGAACCACCGGGACGAAAATCTGGCTGACTTTATCCACCAGTTTCTGGATCGGGGCTTTCGCCGCCTGAGCGTCCTCCACCAGACGGATGATGCGCGCCAACACGGTTTCCGCGCCAAGCGCCTGAGTGCGAACCAGCAGTCGACCTTCACCGTTGATTGCACCGCCGGTCACCTTGTCACCGGGTTGTTTCGGCACCGGCAGGCTTTCGCCGCTGATCAACGCTTCATCGGCATGGCTCTGGCCTTCGACCACTTCACCGTCCACCGGGAAACGTTCGCCGGGTTTGACCATTACCAGATCATTGAGGCGCAGGGCGCTGATGGCGACGTCCCGTTCTTGGCCGTCAATCACCTGAATCGCCCGCTCAGGACGCAGCGCTTCAAGCGCACGAATGGCGCTGGCGGTCTGGCGCTTGGCGCGGCTCTCCAGATATTTGCCCAGCAACACCAGGGCGATCACCACCGCCGAGGCTTCGAAATACAGATGCGGCATACGTCCGGCGGCGGTGGCCCACTCGTAGACACTCAAGCCATAACCAGCGCTGGTGCCGAGCGCGACCAGCAAATCCATGTTGCCGGCACCGGCGCGCACGGCTTTCCACGCGGCCACATAAAACCGTGCACCGAAGATGAATTGCACCGGTGTGGCCAAGGCGAATTGCGCCCAGGCCGGGAGCATCCAGTGCACGCCGAACGGTTGCAGCAGCATCGGCAACACCAGCGGCAAGGCGAGGGCGATGGCCGCGATCAAGGCCCAGCGCTCGCGGTGCAGACGGGTTTGTTGAGTGTCGGTTTGTGGGTGCTCGGCTTCCCAGACGCTGGCGGCGTAACCGGCCTTGGTCACGGCGGCGATCAAGGTTTGCGGATCGATCTGCCCGAGCAGTTCCAGGTGCGCGCGTTCGTTGGCGAGGTTGACGCTGACGCTCTTCACCCCCGGCACTTTGTTCAGTGCCCGCTCGACGCGACCGACGCAGGAGGCGCAGGTCATGCCGTCGATGCTCAATTCAATCGACTGCTGCGGCACGTTGTAACCGGCCTTTTGCACCGCATCCATCAAGGCTGGCAGGCTGTCGGCGGGCGCCTGGACCCGAGCCTGCTCAGTGGCGAGATTGACGCTGACGGCACTGGCGCCGATGACTTTGCTCAAGGCACGCTCGACACGCCCGGCGCAACTGGCGCAGGTCATGCCGGCAATCGGCAGATCGAAAGTGGTGGATTCGGACATCGGTCGCGCTCCCTGTAGAAGATGCCTACAGGATCAACCTTGCCATGCTGGCAAGGTCAAGCGCCATTTTTCAAAGCAAAAGATCGCAGCCTTCGGCAGCTCCTACAAAATTATGTGTACGCCTGTA
>NZ_JBSVXD010000350.1:0-2941 GCF_054070755.1 Pseudomonas sp. SDO5591_S426
GCACATCCAGCATCTATGTGTCTGACATACCGCTATCGCGGGCAAGCCCGCTCCCACAGGGTTTTGCAGTGTTAGTCAGATCCCCGCCAACGCCAGATCCATCGCAAAGTAGGTGAAAATCAAATCCGCCCCGGCCCGCTTGATTGCCCCGAGGCTCTCGCGCACCACACGGTCTTCATCGATGGCGCCAGCTTGCGCGGCGAACTTGATCATCGCGTACTCGCCGCTGACCTGATAAGCCGACAGCGGCAAACGCGAGGCTTCGCGGATGTCGCGGATGATGTCCAGGTATGCACCTGCCGGTTTGACCATCAGCGCATCGGCGCCTTCCTGTTCGTCCAGCAGCGATTCGCGCACCGCCTCGCGGCGGTTCATCGGGTTCATCTGATAGCTTTTGCGATCACCCTTGAGTGCGCTGCCGCCAGCTTCGCGGAACGGGCCATAAAGGGCCGAAGCGAATTTGGTCGAGTAGGCCATGATCGCCGTCTGGGTAAACCCGGCCTGATCGAGTGCCCGGCGAATCGCCTGGACCTGCCCGTCCATGGCCGCCGAAGGTGCAATCACATCAGCCCCGGCGCTGGCTGCCGCCACCGCTTGTTTGCCGAGGTTGATCAGGGTCTGGTCGTTGTCGACTTCATGGTTGTGCAGCACGCCGCAATGGCCGTGATCGGTGTACTCACAGAAACAGGTGTCGGACATGACGATCATGTCCGGCACCGCATCCTTGGCGATGCGCGACATGCGTGAAACCAGACCATCCTCGCGCCAGGTATCGCTGCCATTGCCGTCCAGATGATGGGACACACCGAACGTCATCACGGACTTGATCCCGGCGCGGGCATAACGCTCGATCTCGCCGGCCAGTTTCGACTCGGGAATACGCATCACACCCGGCATGCTTTTGATCGGCACGAAGTCATCGATTTCTTCTTCGACGAAAATCGGCAGCACCAGGTCGTTCAGGCTGAATTCGGTTTCCTGGAACAGACTGCGCAGGCTCGCATTGCGGCGCAGACGGCGTGGACGTGCTTCGGGGAACTGGCTGGACATGGGCAATCCTGAAAATCGGGGGACAATATGTGTGGGAGCGAGCTTGCTCGCTCCCACAGGGTTTGCGGTGTATCAGTTGGTGATGGGTTTCGGGATTTCCAGCCCACGCTTCACCGCCGGCCGCGCCAGGAATTTCTCGAGTACGCGGGTGACGTTCGGGAAATTCTGGATGCCAACCAGATCACCGGCCTCATAGAAGCCGATCAGGTTGCGGATCCACGGGAACGTCGCGATATCGGCGATGGTGTAGCGCTCGCCCATGATCCAGTCACGTCCTTCCAGACGCTTATCGAGGACGCTGAGCAGGCGTCGGCTTTCCTCGACATAACGGTCACGCGGACGCTTGTCTTCGTAGTCCTTGCCGGCGAACTTGTTGAAGAAACCGAGCTGGCCGAACATCGGACCGATCCCGCCCATCTGGAACATCAGCCACTGGATGGTTTCGTAGCGAGTCGCGCCTTCCTGGGCCAGCAGTTGCCCGCTCTTGTCGGCCAGGTAAATCAGGATCGCCCCGGACTCGAACAACGGCAACGGCTGACCATCCGGGCCGTGAGGATCGAGGATGGCCGGGATCTTGTTGTTGGGGTTCAACGACAGGAATTCCGGGGACATCTGGTCGTTGGTGTCGAAGCCAACGCGATGCGGCTCATAAGGCAGGCCGATCTCTTCGAGCATGATCGAGACCTTGACGCCGTTCGGGGTCGGCAAGGAGTACAGCTGAATCCACTCCGGATACTGGGCCGGCCATTTTTGAGTGATGGGGAACGCAGACAAATCGGTCATGGGTTGGATCCACGAGAAAATTGAGAATGCCGATGATAATGGAGATCACGCGGATTGAGACCGTTAGCGCCATCAATAACGCTGATGGTCGAGATCGATGCAGATCACAGTGTGCTTTCAGGCCTTCAGTGTAGGGTGTCCATAAATCCGCAACATCCTGTCGATAACCTTCGCTGCAACTCGTTGAAGGTTACCGGTAGATTGCTGCGCTCTCGGCCGGAATCGAACCAATGGGCTTCAGAGGACTCTGAGCACTGCCCATTTGAAACGGACCGGCTCCACGACATGGAAAACACCCGACTCAGGAAAAGTCGCGGTGTAAAGGTTTGTCAGCCTTAACCCAATACGCTGAAGAACCCTTTTTTCCATGAAGAATTTTCTGAAACTCGCCAATCGCTTCAAACATCGCGCCTATATATTCCTGCCCGCCCTGCTGGCGGCCAGCGCGTTGTTCATGTTGCTTGAGTCCCGCGAAAGCCGCGCCCAAACGGCGGACGGCACTCAGACGCTGGTGTTCCTGCGCCACGCCGAAAAACCCGAGGGTGGTCTGGGCCAGCTCAACTGCCAGGGCCTGAACCGCGCAATCGATCTGGCGACCTTGCTTCCGGAAAAATTCGGCAAGGCCAACTACGTGTTTGCCGCCAACCCGACGCGCAACGTCGAGGAAGGTGAGCTGGACAATTCCTACAGCTACATCCGCCCATTGATGACCATCAGCCCCAGCGCGATCAAGCTCGGCCTGCCGGTGAACATCAAATATTCGGCCAACGACACCAGCGACCTGGCCGATGAACTGCTCCACGACAAGTACCACAACTCGGTGATCTACACCGCTTGGTCCCACGGCTATCTGCCGGAACTGATCAACAAGGTCGCCGGGGAAGCTGTCGGCAAGAAGCAGAAGATCACCGAGGACTGGGAGTCCAGCGACTTTGACTCGCTGTATGTGCTGACGTTGACCTGGCACAACGGCAAGGCCAGCCTGCAAAGCCATGTCTACAAGCAGGGGCTGGATAATGGGCAGGAGACTTGCCCGACTTGAGTTTTGCAGTGTCTGGGCGGGCCTCATCGCGGGCAAGCCCGCTCCCACAGGTTCTGTGTTCAATCA
>NZ_JBSVXD010000351.1:0-2910 GCF_054070755.1 Pseudomonas sp. SDO5591_S426
GGATTCCCCTGTAGGAGCTGGCGCAGCCTGCGATCTTTTTACGCCAGTTCAGCCACCACCGAAGCCAACGCCTTGGCCGGATCGGCCGCCTGGCTGATCGGTCGGCCGATCACCAGATAATCGGAACCGGCATCCAGCGCCTGACGCGGGGTCAGGATGCGGCGTTGGTCGTCCTGGGCGCTGCCTGCCGGACGAATCCCCGGGGTCACCAGTTGCAGCGACGGGTGCGCGGATTTCAGGGCCTGGGCTTCGAGGGCCGAACACACCAGACCATCCATCCCGGCTTTTTCCGCCAGTGCAGCCAGGCGCAGCACCTGCTCCTGCGGTTCGATGTCCAGGCCAATACCTGCCAGGTCCTCACGTTCCATGCTGGTCAGCACGGTCACACCGATCAGCAACGGCTGCGGGCCGCTGCGCTTGTCCAGCACTTCACGGCAAGCCGCCATCATGCGCAGGCCACCGGAGCAGTGCACGTTGACCATCCACACGCCCATCTCCGCTGCCGCTTTCACGGCCATGGCGGTGGTGTTCGGAATGTCGTGGAACTTGAGGTCCAGGAACACTTCGAAACCCTTGTCGCGCAAGGTGCCGACGATTTCCGAAGCACAGCTGGTGAAGAGTTCTTTACCGACTTTGACCCGGCACAGCTTCGGGTCCAACTGATCGGCCAGCTTCAGTGCGGCGTCACGGGTGGGGAAATCCAGGGCGACGATGATGGGAGTCTGGCAGGCGGACATGAGTGGGCTCTCAGGCAAGTCGAAATCGGCGCGCATTGTAGCGGAACCAAGGGCGCTGCGGGACCCGATGATCGGTAAATCGTCGATAACGCTCAGGCAAGACTAGCCTTTGCAGCAATTGTGTCGAGTTCGGTACATTCCCGACACGCCCACAACACCCTCGCCCGCTACCCTCGCCACCCGCAATACGTCCTTACAACAGCACTTCCCGCCCCCGGGCCGGACGCCTATGCTGAAACCACAACCTCGCAGCCCATCTTTGTGGTTGGCAGCTACCTGGCAGATGAACGCACGCATGCACAACACCCAAGCTCCCGTGAACGATGATCAAAAAGCGCTCGGCGACGACAAACGCTGGAACATTCGCGCCCTGATCGTCGACGATGACGTCCCGATCCGCGAACTGATGATCGACTACCTGGCCCGGTTCAATATCCACGCCAGCGGCGTCACGGATGGCGCCGCCATGCGCCAGGCCATGCAAGCGGAGCATTTCGACGTGGTGGTGCTCGACCTGATGCTGCCCGGCGAAGACGGCCTGTCGCTGTGCCGCTGGCTGCGTGCCGAGTCGGACATCCCTATCCTGATGCTCACCGCCCGCTGCGAGCCCACCGACCGGATCATCGGCCTGGAACTGGGCGCCGACGACTACATGGCCAAGCCGTTCGAGCCACGGGAACTGGTGGCGCGCATCCAGACCATCCTGCGCCGGGTGCGCGATGACCGTAGCGAACAACGGGCGAACATCCGTTTCGACAACTGGCGCCTGAACAGCGTGCTGCGCCAGTTGATCGCCGCCGATGGCCTGGTGGTGCCGCTGTCGAATGCCGAATTCCGCCTGCTCTGGGTGTTCATCGAGCGTCCACGCCGGGTCTTGAGCCGCGAACAATTGCTGGACGCCGCCCGCGGTCGTTCGATCGAAGCCTTCGATCGCAGCATTGACCTGCTGGTGTCGCGCTTGCGGCAGAAACTCGGTGACGATCCGAAAGCGCCACAACTGATCAAAACCGTACGCGGGGAAGGCTACCTGTTCGATGCGCGAGACATCGGCTGATGCGCGGGCGCTTCGATACGCTGTTCGGTCGCCTGTTTGGCGTGCTGCTGATCGCGATCATCCTGGCGCACCTGTTGGCGTTTGCCTGGTTTCACTATTACGGCCCGCCACCGCCTCCGCCGCCACCACCAGAGTTTTCCGAAGGTTTTGACGGACAGCCTCCGCCAGTGGACCCGCGTTTCAAAGACCGTCCACCACGACCGTGGTTTGGCGGACCGGTGGTGCCGCTGACCTTTCAATTGATCTCGCTGATCATCGCGGCCTGGTACGGCGCCAAACTGCTGAGCCGGCCCATCCAGCGCCTGAGCGACGCCGCCGAGCGCCTGAGTGAAAACCTCGACAGTCCGCCACTGGATGAATCCGGCCCGCGGGAAGCACGGCAAGCGGCGCATACCTTTAACAAAATGCAGCGACGCATCATCGAGCAGGTCAAGCAACGCTCACGGATGCTCGGCGCGGTGTCCCACGACCTGCGCACGCCGCTGTCACGGTTGAAGCTGCGGCTGGAACAGATTGACGACGACAAATTGCAAGGCCAGATGCGCCAGGATCTGGACGACATGATCAGCATGCTCGACGCCACCCTCACCTATCTGCACGAGCAACGCACCAGCGAGGCGCCGCAATGGATGGATGTGCAGGCACTGGTCGAGTCGTTGAGCGAAAACGCCCAGGACCAGGGTGCCGATGTCCAGGCCAGCGGCCATTGTGCGCCGCTGCAAGTGCAGCCGATGGCATTGCGCTCCTGCGTCAACAACCTGCTGGACAATGCCTTGCGCTATGCCGGACAGGCGTTGATAACGCTGGAAGACCATCGTGAACAATTGATCATCCGGGTCATCGACCACGGACCGGGGATTGCGGCGGAACAACGTGAAGCGGTGTTTGAACCGTTCTTCCGTCTGGAAGGTTCGCGTAATCGAAATTCGGGGGGCGTTGGTCTGGGGATGACCATTGCCCGTGAAGCGGCTGAACGTCTGGGCGGGCAGTTGAGCCTGGAAGAAACGCCGGGAGGCGGGCTGACAGCGATGATCCGCCTGCCGCGACCCTGAATATCGCGGCGATCCACTGTAGGAGTGAGCCTGCTCGCGATGGCGTAGTGTCAGCCAACATACATGT
>NZ_JBSVXD010000352.1:0-2897 GCF_054070755.1 Pseudomonas sp. SDO5591_S426
AGTGATTCTGTAGGAGCTGCCGAAGGCTGCGATCTTTTGCTTTTCAGGTTTAACCAAGCAAGTCGCGCAGGACCTGGGTGAACGCTCGGTTGCTCTCTTCTTCATCAGCATGCCGGCCATCACGCACGACCCACTGCCCATTCACCAACACATCCCGCACCTGCCGATCACCACCGGCAAACAACCAGCGATTCAAAATCCCGTCACCACTGGCCGTTGCCAGGTACGGATCGTTGCCGTCCAGCACCAGCCAATCCGCACGCTTGCCCACTTCCAATGCGCCAATCGGCTGACCCAACGCCTGCGCGCCGCCATCCAGTGCCGCATCAAACAGTGTGCGCCCGACCATCGGCTGATCGGCGCCATACAAGCGGTTGCGGCGTTGGTCGCGCAGACGTTGGCCGTATTCAAGCCAGCGTAGTTCTTCCACCACGCTCAATGACACATGGCTGTCGGAACCGATGCCCATGCGCCCGCCCTGAGCCAGGAAATCAACTGCCGGGAATATCCCGTCACCCAGGTTGGCTTCGGTGGTCAGGCACAGACCGGCGATGGCGCGACTCTTGGCCATCAGCGTGACTTCTTCCGGGTTGGCGTGGGTCGCGTGAACCAGGCACCAGCGCTGATCGACGTCGACATTTTCGTACAGCCATTGCAGCGGACGGCGGCCGCTCCAGGTCAGGCAGTCGTCGACTTCTTTCTGCTGTTCGGCGATGTGGATGTGCACCGGGCACTGCTTGTCGCTGGCCGCCAGCACTTCGCTGATCTGCTGCGGTGTGACCGCGCGTAGCGAGTGGAAACACAGCCCCAGAGCCTGCGCCGGTTGCCGCGCGAGGATTGGCTGCAAGCGCGATTGCAGCTTGAGGTAGTTTTCGGTGCTGTTGATGAAGCGGCGTTGGCCTTCGTTCGGCGTCTGGCCACCGAAACCGGAGTGGCTGTAGAGCACCGGCAACAAGGTCAAACCCATACCGGCGGAGCTGGCGGCCTGGCTGATGCGCAGGGCCAGTTCGGCGGGGTCTGCGTAAGGCTGACCATTGAGGTCGTGGTGTACGTAGTGAAATTCCGCGACCGAGGTATAACCGGCTTTGAGCATTTCGATGTACAGCTGACGGGCGATGACGCCGAGTTGTTCCGGGCTGATTTTTCCGACGAGGCGATACATCAAGTCGCGCCAGGTCCAGAAGCTGTCGTTCGGATTACCCGCCACTTCTGCCAGCCCGGCCATGGCCCGCTGGAAGGCGTGGGAGTGCAGATTCGGCATGCCCGGCAGCAGCGGACCGCTCAACCGTTCGGCGTCATCTGCATGGGAATCGGCCTGGATATGGGTCAATAAGCCGTCGGCGCTGACCTCAAGACGTACATTGTTGGCCCATCCACTAGGCAGCAGCGCGCGTTCGGCAAAGAAGGCGGACATGGTTCAGCACCCCATCGTGTGTTATTTGTATATACATATACAGACGTTTGCCTGCCCGGTAAACTCCGGCAAGCTAGCAACCCTATCCAAACGAACAAGGATCAACCGTGCCGACTCCGCCTCCAGTCTCTCCGTTGGCCGCGAACATGGGCGACAGTCCGGCGCCCTTGTACGCCCGCGTCAAACAAATGATCACCCAGCAAATCGACAGTGGAAACTGGCCGCCGCACTACCGCGTTCCGTCGGAAAGCGAGCTGGTCAGCCAACTGGGCTTCAGCCGCATGACCATCAACCGTGCCCTGCGCGAGATGACCGCCGATGGCCTGCTGGTGCGCATGCAAGGCGTCGGTACGTTCGTCGCTGAACCAAAAAGCCAGTCCGCCCTGTTCGAAGTGCACAACATCGCCGACGAAATCGCCTCTCGCGGCCATCGCCACACCTGCAAGGTCATCACTCTTGAGGAAGAGGCCGCGGGCTCCGAGCGCGCCCTGGCCCTGGACATGCGCGAAGGGCAGAAGGTGTTCCACTCGCTGATCGTGCATTTCGAAAATGACATTCCGGTGCAAATCGAAGACCGTTTCGTCAACGCGCTGGTGGCACCGGATTACCTCAAGCAGGACTTCACCCTGCAAACGCCATACGCCTACCTGAACCAGGTCGCGCCGCTGACCGAAGGTGAGCACGTGGTCGAGGCGATCCTGGCCGAGTCGTCCGAATGCAAATTGCTGCAGATTGAAAAGGGCGAGCCGTGCCTGCTGATCCGTCGCCGCACCTGGTCCGGGCGTCAGCCGGTGACAGCCGCTCGCTTGATCCACCCCGGTTCCCGTCATCGCCTGGAAGGTCGCTTTCATAAATGAGCAGTCTGAAAGTTTTACGCGCCAAAGATTACCCACGCATGCCGTGGAAAAACGGCGGCGGCAGCACCGAAGAAATCACCCGCGACGCCGGCACCGGTCTGGATGGGTTTGGCTGGCGTCTGTCGATTGCCGACATTGGCGAATCGGGTGGATTTTCCACCTTCGCCGGTTATGAGCGGGTGATCACCGTGTTGCAAGGCGACGGTATGACGCTGACAGTGGATGGTCACAGCACCCGGCCACTGTTACCGCTGGACCCGTTTGCCTTCAGTGGTGAGAGCAAGGTTTCCTGCACATTGCTTGGCGGTCCGATTCGCGACTTCAATCTGATTTACGCGCCGCAGCGGTATGACGCGCGGTTGCAGTGGTTGAGTGGCGAACAGCGGTTCTTCAGCTCGGCGGGGACAGTGTTGGTGTTCAGTGTCAGCGAAACGCTGGAAGTGAAAGTCGGTAACAGTGCTTCGCAGCTTGGTCGGCATGATTGCCTGCAACTGGGCGGTAACACCGATCTGCTGGACGTATCCATCAATGGCGCATGCTGCGTGATTGAACTGGCTGCACGCTGATCCAAAATCCTTAAAAGATCGCAGCCTTCGGCAGCTCCTACATTGGAATGGGTACATTCT
>NZ_JBSVXD010000353.1:0-2836 GCF_054070755.1 Pseudomonas sp. SDO5591_S426
CTCCTACAAGGGAACGCGCAATCCTGTAGGAGCTGTCGAGTGAAACGAGGCTGCGATCTTTTGATCTTCAGCGATCAGACGGCAACATGAAACGGATTCCTCGGATCATGATTCCAGTCCAGAAACGGCTTGCCGTTCTCCATCGGCACCATCTCGATGCAATCCTCGACCGGGCAGGTGATCTGGCACAGGTTGCAGCCCACGCATTCCTCGTCGATCACTTCATAGCTGTGCGTACCGTCGGCTTTTTTCAGGCTGGCCACGGCCTGGTGCGAAGTGTCCTCGCAAGCGATATGGCAGCGACCACAACCGATGCACGCCTCCTGGTCGATTTTCGCGATCACCTGATAGTTGATGTCCAGGTACTTCCAGTCCGTGGTGTTGGTCACTGCGCGCCCGGAAAACTCGGCGATGCTGGCGTAGCCTTGGCTGTCCATCCAGCGTGAGAGGCCGTCCTTCATCTCCTCGACGATCCGGAAACCGTGGAGCATCGCCGCCGTGCACACCTGCACCGAGCCGCTGCCCAGAGCGATGAATTCCGCCGCGTCGCGCCAGTTGCCGATACCGCCGATGCCGCTGATGGGCAGGCCTTGGGTCTGCGGATCGCGGGCGATTTCGGCGACCATGTTCAAGGCAATCGGCTTGACCGCCGAACCGCAATAACCGCCGTGGGTGCTTTGGCTGCCGACCATGGGATTGGCGACCATGCGCTCCAGGTTGACGCTGGTAATCGAGTTGATCGTATTGATCAGCGACACCGCATCCGCACCGCCGCGATGGGCCGCGCGAGCCGCCACGCGGATGTCGGTGATGTTCGGCGTGAGCTTGACGATCACCGGCAGCGAGCAATAGGTCTTGCACCAGCGCGTGACCTGTTCGACATACTCCGGCACCTGACCCACCGCCGCGCCCATGCCGCGTTCCGGCATGCCGTGAGGGCAGCCGAAGTTCAGCTCGATGCCGTCGGCACCGGTGGCTTCCACCAGCGGCAGGATGTGTTTCCAGGATTCCTCGACGCAAGGCACCATCAACGAAACGATCAGCGCGCGGTCCGGCCAATCCTTTTTCACCTGGGTGATTTCCCGCAGGTTGATCTCCAGCGAGCGGTCGGTGATCAGTTCGATGTTGTTGAATCCGAGAACCTCTCTGTTAGCGCCGAAGTGCGCCGAATAGCGCGAAGACACGTTCACCGCCGCCGGGTCTTCACCCAGGGTTTTCCAGACTACACCGCCCCAACCCGCTTCAAAGGCGCGGACCACGTTGTAGGCCTTGTCGGTCGGTGGCGCGGACGCCAGCCAGAACGGATTCGGGGATTTGATGCCAGCGAAGACAATCGACAGATCGGCCATTTACGCAGCCTCCACGTTGAGCATCAGTTGAGCGTTGATCGCCTCGGCGGCGCGCTTGCCGTGTTGCACCGCTTGCACGGTGAGGTCTTGGTCGAGGCTGGTGCAGTCACCACCGGCATACACGCCGGGAATGCTGGTGCGCAGGTTTTCGTCCACTTCAATGCGCTCGCCCTGACGCTTGAGTTCGCGGGCCAGTGGATCGGCGAGGGCGCTGCCGTCGAAGGCCTGGCCGATGGCCTTGAAGATCGCGTCAGCCGCCAGCTCGAACGTTTCACCCGTGGTTTGCAGGCGACCCTCAACCAGATGCGTGCGGGCGAAACGCATGCCGCGCACTTGCCCTTGGTCATCGAGCAACACTTCCTCGGGTTGCGCCCAGGTCAACAGGCGCACTTGATTGGCTTTGGCAATGTCTTGTTCGTGATGCGTGGCGCCCATGTCCTCGACGCCACGGCGGTAGACGAGGTTCACGTCGTGAGCGCCGAGGCGAGCCATTTGCACGGCCATGTCGATGGCGGTGTTGCCGGCGCCGAGCACGATGCAGTGGTCGGCCAGCGGTAACTCGGTCAGGTCATCGGCCTGGCGCAATTCGCGGATGTAGTCGGTGGCGGCGAGCAGGCCGGGCGCGTCTTCGTGGGCCAGGCCCAGTTGTTTGCTGGCGGCCAGACCGAGGCCGAGGAACACCGCGTCGAACTGTTGATGCAGGTCGCTGAGGCTCAGGTTCTCGCCGAGTTTTTGTCCGTGACGGATTTCGATACCGCCAATGTCCAACAGGAAATCGAGTTCCTTTTGTGCGTAGTCGTCCACCAGTTTGTACTTGGCGATGCCGTATTCATTCAGGCCACCGGCCTTTTCCCTGGCTTCGAAAATCACCACGTCATGCCCGTGCATGGCGCTGCGGTGGGCGCAGGACAACCCGGCCGGGCCGGCACCGACCACGGCGATGCGTTTGCCGGTGGCGGCGGCGCGGGGGAAGGGGTGTTCGCTGAAGTGCGCGTTGTCCACGGCATAGCGCTGCAACAGGCCGATCAGCACCGGCGCGCATTCGTGGCTGTTGTTGCGCACACAGGCTTGCTGGCAAAGGATTTCCGTCGGGCAGACCCGGGCGCAACTGCCGCCGAGGATGTTGGCCGAGAGGATTTTCTGTGCCGCGCCTTGCACGTTGTCCTGATGAATGTTGCGGATGAACGAGGGAATATCGATCTCGCTCGGGCAGGCATTCACGCAGGGCGCGTCGTAGCAATACAGGCAGCGCGAGGCTTCCAGATGCGCCTGGCGCTCATTGAGCGGCGGCGCCAGATCGGTGAAATGGCCAGCGAGGACGGCCGCGTTCTCGTAAGGATGCGGGAGGTGGGTCAGGGTCTTGATCACGGTTTTGGCCTCACGGTGAATTGAGGTGCTGCCTCTGATGGGCTGATCGTTCCCACGCTCTGCGTGGGAATGCCTCAAGGGACGCTCCGCGTTCCAATGGGACGCAGAGCGTCCCGGGC
>NZ_JBSVXD010000354.1:0-2826 GCF_054070755.1 Pseudomonas sp. SDO5591_S426
GTGGTGCACCCAATGTTTGTGACCTACACAATTCCCTGTGGGAGCGGGCTTGCCCGCGATGAGGCCAGTAAAGTTCACATCACTCCAACTCTTTTAGTCGCCCCTCAATAAACCGCCGCTCCGGCTCTTGCTGCGTTAACTCCAGCGCCCGCTCATACGCCGCCCGCGCCTGCTCCACCCGCCCCAACTGACGACAAAACTCCGCCCGCGCCGAATGCGCCAAGTGGTAATCCAACAGTTCACCGCGCTGCAAAATCGCCTCGACCAAGATCAACCCCGCCAACGGTCCATCCCGTTTGGAAATCGCCGCCGCCCGGTTCAACTCGACCACCGGCGAAGGCACTGCCCGCAGCAGCACGTCATAGAGCCCGACGATCTGTTCCCAATCGGTTTCCTCCACCGACGACGCTTCGGCATGCACCGCCGCAATCGCCGCTTGCAGGCAATACGGGCCGAAGCGACGGCTGCTCAGCGCCCGCTCCACGAGCATGCAACCTTCGGCAATCATCTCGCGGTTCCACAGTGTTCGGTCCTGCTCATCGAGCAAGATCAATTCGCCATTGGCGGAGGCTCTAGCCACGCGTCGCGACTCGTGCAACAGCATCATTGCCAGCAAACCCATGACTTCCGGTTCCGGCAGCAACTCCATCAGCAAGCGGCCGAGACGAATCGCCTCGCGCGTCAGGTCTTCGCGGGTCAGTTGCGCCCCGATGGATGCCGAATACCCTTCGTTGAACACCAGGTAAATCACCCGCAGCACACTGTCGAGGCGTTCGGGCAATTCCGCCAGCGACGGCACTTGATAAGGGATTTTTGCGTCGCGGATTTTTGCCTTGGCACGCACGATGCGCTGGGCGATGGTGGCTGGCGCCGAGAGAAAAGCCCGGGCGATTTCTTCCGTGGTCAGGTCGCAGACTTCGCGCAACGTCAACGGCACTTGAGCGTCCGCCGCCAGCGCCGGGTGACAACAGGTGAAGATCAGGCGCAAGCGATCGTCTTCCACGTCTTCGTCACTCCAGTCGGCTTGCTCCAGCGCCTCCAGTTGCGCGATCAACAGCGGTCGCGAAGCGGCGAAACGGGCGCGTCGGCGCAACACGTCGATGGCTTTGAAACGCCCGGTGGACACCAGCCAGGTACGCGGATTGTCCGGCACGCCGTCCTGCTGCCAACGCTCGACAGCGACGAAGAACGCCTCGTGCAAGGCTTCTTCGGCGAGGTCGAAATCGCCGAGCAGGCGAATCAAAGTCGCGAGGATGCGCCGCGAATCCTCGCGATAGACCTGCTCGACCCGCGCCTTGACCGCCGCAGCCACCATCACTCAAGGATTCAACTGGCGCACGGGGCGTACTTCAACGCTGCCGACCCGGGCCGCCGGAATGTTCCCGGCGACCTGAATGGCTTCGTTGAGGTCCTTGGCGTCGATCAGGTAAAACCCGGCCAACTGCTCCTTGGTTTCGGCAAACGGGCCGTCGGTGATCGACATTTTGCCGTTGCGCATGCGCACGGTAGTGGCGGTCTGCACCGACTCAAGCGCCTCGGCGGCGACCATGCGGCCACTGCCCTGGATCGACTCCGCATAAGCCATGCACTCAGAGTCGTGCGGGCTCTCCGGCAGGGAATGCAGCAGGTGCTCATCGCTGTAGACCAGGCATAAGTACTTCATCACGCTCTCCTTATCGAACGGATCAACTATGGCCGCGAATCGGCACTTTGGCGCTGCTTTCGCTAAAAAATCTCAGGGTTTGAGATCGAACAGCGTTGCGCCGGTCTGCATGTCGAACGGTGCCGACCAGTGCTCATGCACGATTTGCCACAACCCCGCTTCCTGCCGATAGCACTGCGAGACACGCATCCAGCAGGCCTGGGTTTCGCCCTTGTCGTTGGTGCCGCCGCAATGGGCCAGCCAATGCGCGAAAGCGATTTCCTGGGACGGTTCAATGGTGATTTCGTTGAATTCGAAAATGTGCGGGCCAGGGCACATCTGCATGCATTCCTGCCAATGCGCGCGGTAGGCAGGCTTGCCCTTGAATTGCAAAGCCTTGACCGCGTCGAAGGAGACGATGTCATCGGCATACAGCGCCATGACTTTCTCAATGTCCTTGGCCATGACGGCCTGGCGGTAGTTCTCGATCAGGTTCTGGATCTGCGTTTGCGAGTTCATGGTGGTTCTCCGTGGTTTTTATTGGAAGACACCCTTAGTCGTCTGGCGATCCGGCGAATCGACAGGTGAAATAAAAATAATCCAAACAGCGAGAATCGCTAGAATCGATGGCTCTATTGATGATGGAAAAAGGACACTCCAGTGACAGCCCGACTCGTGCCTTACGAAAGCCTGAATGCGCTGCAGCGCCAGCAGGTCGAGGCCATCGAAGTACATCCGGACCAGATCAAGTTCTCTGGCGACATTCACGGTGCCTTGCACAGCTTGTTGTCCAAGCCAGGCCCGGGGGTCAAAGGATTTGCCCTGCTGGCCGAGGACATTCCCGTGGCCTTCCTGCTGCTCAAACGCCCGCCGGCACTGCCCGCCTGGGCTGATGAACACAGCGCGACACTGCATGCGCTGCAGGTCGATCAACGGTCACAGGGTAAAGGCTACGGCAAGGCTTGCCTGCAAGCGCTGCCCGCGGCGGCGCGCTCGGCGTGGCCGGAAATCAAAGGGCTGGAGTTGTCGGTGGATGCGGACAATGAATCGGCGATTGGTCTGTATGCCAAGTATGGGTTTGTCGATAGTGGCGAGGCGTACAGGGGGCGGATCGGGTATGAGCGGCGGATGGGGTTGAAATTCTGATCGCTGACACAACGCCCGATCCCTTGTAGGAGCTGCCG
>NZ_JBSVXD010000355.1:0-2770 GCF_054070755.1 Pseudomonas sp. SDO5591_S426
CTTTTGATCTTGATCTTAAAAAGCAAAATCAAAAGATCGCAGCCTTCGGCAGCTCCTACAGGGGGGTAGGTTGTTAGATCGCGTCGCGCGTCGGCTTGCCATCCACCAGACGCTGAATGCGCAACGGATTACCATTCTTCAACGCATCCGGCAGCAGGCTGTCCGGGTAGTTCTGGAAGCACACCGGGCGCAGGAAGCGGTCGATGGCCAAGGTGCCCACCGACGTGCCGCGCGCATCCGACGTCGCCGGGTACGGCCCGCCATGCACCATCGAATCACACACCTCAACACCGGTCGGATAACCATTGAGCAGGATTCGCCCGACTTTCTGTTCCAGCAACGCCGTCAGTTCGCTGAACTGTTGGAAGTCCGCCTGCTCGCCGATGATCGTCGCGGTCAATTGACCGTGCAGACCGTTCAACGCAGCGCTCAGTTGCGCCTGATCCGCCACTTCGACGACGACGGTGGTCGGCCCGAATACTTCCTCTTGCAGCACTTCATCGCCATTGATCAACAGGCTGACATCAGCCTTGAACAACTGCGGTTGCGCCTGATGACCTTGCTGCGCATTGCCCGCCAAATGCTCGATGCCCGGATGATCGATGAGCTTTTGCAGACCTTTGCCGTAGCTGCTCAAAGTCCCGGCATTGAGCATGGTTTGCGCCGGTTGATCAGCCATCATGTCGGCCAGCAGCGTGAGGAACGCGCTGAACTGCGGCGAACGGATACCGATCACCAAACCGGGGTTGGTGCAGAACTGACCACAGCCTTGAACCACCGAAGCCGACAGGCCACGAGCAATGGTTTCCGTGCGGTCTTGCAGCGCCTGCGGCAGCACGATCACCGGGTTGATGCTCGACATCTCGGCGAACACCGGAATCGGTTGCGGGCGCGCGGCAGCCATGTCGCACAGGGCGCGGCCACCCTTGAGCGAACCGGTAAAGCCCACCGCTTGAATCGCCGGATGCTTGACCAGCGCTTCACCGACCCCGCCGCCGTAGATCATGTTGAATACACCGGCCGGCATCGCGGTTTTTTCCGCAGCGCGAATGATCGCATCGGCCACCTGCTCGGCTGTCGCCATGTGGCCGCTGTGGGCCTTGAACACCACCGGGCAACCGGCGGCCAGGGCCGCAGCGGTGTCGCCACCCGCGGTAGAAAATGCCAGGGGAAAATTGCTGGCACCGAACACGGCTACCGGCCCGAGACCGATGCGGTATTGGCGCAGATCAGGACGCGGCAACGGCTGGCGGTCGGGCAATGCCTGATCGATGCGCGCACCGTAGAAATCGCCGCGACGCAGTACGTTGGCGAACAAACGCATCTGACCACTGGTGCGCCCGCGCTCCCCCACGATCCGCGCCGCTGGCAGCGCGGTTTCGCGGCAGACCAACGAAACGAAATCATCACCCAACGCATCCAGCTCAGCGGCAATCGCATCGAGAAACTGCGCGCGACGCTCGGCGCTCAGGCTGCGATAAGCCGGGAACGCTGCAGCGGCAGCTTTGGCAGCCGCATCCACTTCCTCCGGCGTAGCCTGGATAAAATCATGGGGCAACGCCTCGCCGGTTTCAGCATCAACGCTTTGTAGCTTGACGTTGCCCAACGCACTGCGCTGGCCGCCGATGTAGTTGTGGCCAAGAATCAGGGTCATGCATTTCTCCTCAAAGTGTGCCGACGGTGCCGGGTTCGAACGCGGCTTCAACCGGTGCGATGCCATTGATCAACGGCGCGCCGAATTCGGCCTGACTGATCTCGAATACATCGCCCGGCTGCGTGCGTATCCCATCGGCAAACGACAGGGTCGCGGTGCCGAAGAAGTGAATGTGCACATCCCCCGGACGCAGGAACTGGCTGTATTTGAAATGGTGGAACTCCAGGTTCGCCAGGCTGTGGCACATGTTGGCCTCACCGCTGAGAAACTCGTTCTGCCACAGCACTTCACCGTCGCGAAGAATGCGGCTGGTGCCGGCCAAGTGCTGCGGCAACTCACCAACGCGCAATTCCGGGCCGTAGCTGCAACTGCGCAGTTTCGAGTGGGCCAGATACAGGTAGTTCTTGCGCTCCATGACGTGGTCGGAGAACTCGTTGCCCACGGCAAAACCGAGGCGATACGGTTTGCCGTCATGACCGATGACGTACAGGCCGCTGAGCTCTGGCTCTTCCCCTGCGTCCTCAGCAAACGGCGGCAACGGGAACGGCTGGCCGGGACGCACGACGATGCTGCCGTCGCCTTTGTAGAACCATTCGGGTTGCACACCCGCCTGACCCGCTGCCGGCTTGCCGCCCTCCACGCCCCATTTGAAGATGCGCATGGTGTCGGTCATGGCCGCTTCGTCGCCAGCCTGCTGATGCATTTTGTCCCGAGCCGAGGCGCTGCCCAAGTGGGTCAA
This sequence comes from Pseudomonas sp. SDO5591_S426, assembly GCF_054070755.1. Taxonomy (NCBI): domain Bacteria; kingdom Pseudomonadati; phylum Pseudomonadota; class Gammaproteobacteria; order Pseudomonadales; family Pseudomonadaceae; genus Pseudomonas; species Pseudomonas sp. SDO5591_S426. Next base: position 2,394 of record NZ_JBSVXD010000355.1, read on the forward strand.
ACCGGTGCCGCTGACCAGCATGTGCGCCGGGTCCGGGTGATCCAGCGGTGGCAGGATGCGCAGTTGCGCCAGTAGATCGGAGTAGTCGTGGCTGATGCCCAGGCCCAGGGCTTTGACTTGCTGTTCAAGGCCGACGCCTGCTTCGATCGCCGCCAGGGCCAGATCGCGCACGGTGCGTGCGTCCTGCACTTCACGCACCAGACTACCCTCGACGACACCAACGCGGCGTTCGCCGTTACTCAATTCGAATTGAACCAAACGCATGGATTTTCTCCCGAGTACAAATTTCGAAAACAATCGCAGATCCCTGTGGGAGCGGGCTTGCCCGCGATAGCAATCCATCTGGCACACCAATGGTGAATGTGCCTGCGTCCCCA
>NZ_JBSVXD010000356.1:0-2769 GCF_054070755.1 Pseudomonas sp. SDO5591_S426
CATTCCAATGTAGGAGCTGCCGCAGGCTGCGATCTTTTAAAGCTGAAAAAAAAACGCTGCCCTCCCGGCAGCGCTTTTTCTTGATCAATCCGTTGTTTTTCTTCTTATCCTTCCATCACATCCCACAACGCTTCCAGTTCTGCTTCGCTGAATAATCCAGCGGGGTAGCGCTCGATCATTGTCCGGCGCGGATCAGTTTCACTGATCGGACGCGTTCCATTGGACTTGAACCAGTGCGCCAGAATCTGGAGCGATTCGCTGTTTACCGCCAGGGGATGCATTGCCCGCTCGCTCACTACATTCACTTCGGCGTTCATTTCAGCGCTCTCTCCCGGTTTGTGAGCGGCTAACTTATCCAAGGTTTATGACAGAACAACTAAGTTCTCCCCCTCCCTGTTTTGCCCCCTGAGCGATACAAGAGCTATGCCAATGTGTCCGGATTGTCGACGAGCGGGTACAAAAAAACCCGCAGTCCTTGAGGGCTGCGGGCTTGGTGCAAGGCAGTGCGCGAAAACGTTTGCCTGATCGATTTCACAATCAACTCAAGCTGTTACAACTGCACTCACTCTTTGTGCGGCGCCGGCTGTTGTTGGGTAAGGCAGTGGATATTGCCGCCCCCCAGTAACAGTTCACGGCCAGGCACCATGACCACTTCGTGCTGCGGGAACAGGTTCTGCAAAATCTCTTTTGCCGGACCATCCAGCGGGTCGTCGAAGCTCGGGGCGATGATGCCGCCGTTGACGATCAGGAAGTTCACGTAGGACCCGGCCAGGCGTACCGACGGGTTGCGTTCCTGAGTGCCGTCGACCGGATCAACACCGGCGCATTCTTCCTCGGTCGCATACAGCGGCCCCGGAATCGGCATTTTGTGCACCGTGAACGGGCGCCCCTTGGCGTCCGTGCTGCTTTGCAGCACTTTCATGGCCGCCTGGCAGCGCGGGTAGTTTGGGTCCTGCGGGTCATCGGTCCAGGCCAGCAGCACTTCACCCGGACGCACGTAACAGCAGAAGTTATCCACATGGCCGTCGGTTTCGTCGTTGAACAAACCGTCCGGCAGCCAGATGATTTTATCCACAGCCAGATTCGCGATGAGCACCGCTTCGATTTCTGCACGGTTCAGGTGCGGGTTGCGATTGCGATTGAGCAGGCATTCTTCGGTGGTGATCAGCGTGCCTTCGCCGTCGACGTGGATCGAGCCGCCTTCGAGCACGAAGCCCTCGGTGCGATAGCGCGAACTGCGCTCGATTTCGAGGATCTTGCCACCGACCTGCGAATCACGGTTCCACGGCGAATACAGACCACCGTCGAAACCGCCCCAGGAGTTGAAGTCCCAGTTCACGCCACGGACTTCACCGTTGTTATTGATGACAAACGTCGGCCCGGTATCGCGGACCCAGGCGTCGTCGCTGGACATCTCGACAACGCGGATATTCGGCACGTCCAGGCGGGCACGGGCGTTTTCGTACTGGCCGGCGGAAACCGCCACGGTCACCGGTTCGAAACGAGCGATGGCCTTGGCCACCGCCACGTGCGCGGCTTGCGCCGGTTTGCCACCCAGGCGCCAGTTGTCCGGGCGCTCGGGCCAGATCATCCACGTCTGGGTTTGCGGTGCCCACTCGGCCGGCATGTAAAAGCCGTCTGCGCGAGGGGTGCTGTTCAAAGTGGTCATGGCAGTCAGGACTCCAGGGATCCGTCGAGGGTTTTGAGAGCACCATACAGGTTCGGACGACGGTCGCGGAAGGAGCCCCAGGCGCTGCGTGTGTGTTCGAGTTTGTCGAGATCGAAGCTGTGGACCAATACGCCTTCTTCAGTCTCGTTGAGTTCCTGCACTTTCTCGCCGAACTGGTTGGCGATAAACGACGAACCGTAGAAGGTAATGTCGTAGCCGTCCTGCTCTTCGTTGCCGATGCGGTTGCTGGCGATCAGCGGCATCAGGTTGGCGCCGGCATGACCTTGTTGCACACGCTGCCAGTGATCGCGGGACGAAATGGTCTTGTCGTGCGGCTCGCTGCCGATGGCGGTCGGGTAGAACAGGATTTCCGCGCCTTGCAACGCCATGCTGCGCGCGGCTTCAGGGAACCACTGATCCCAGCAGATACCCACGCCGATTTTCGCGTAACGGGTGTTCCATACCTTGAAGCCGGTATCGCCCGGATTGAAGTAGTACTTCTCGTGGTAGCCAGGGCCGTCCGGGATGTGGCTTTTACGATAAATCCCGAGGTTGCTGCCATCGGCATCAATGATCGCGATGCTGTTGAAACGTGCACGACCCGCCAGCTCGTAGAAACTGATCGGCAACACCACTTGCAGCTCCTTGGCGACTTTCTGGAAGTGCTTGATGGCGACGTTGTCTTCAACCGTCGTCGCCAGTTGCAGGTAATCCGCGTTCGGCTTCTGGCAGAAGTACGGCGCCTCGAACAGTTCCTGAATCAGGATGATCTGCGCGCCTTTGGCGGCGGCTTCACGGACCAGTCTTTCAGCAACTTCGATGTTGCCTTCCAGGTCCCAGGAACAGGCCATCTGAGTGGCGGCGACGGTAACGATACGGCTCATGGATCATCTCCGGGCAGGTGCTTGACGGTTGGGCATGGTTATCCACGCCTTGGCAATGGCGACTTTATAGCCGATAAAAATCGGCTTTCAAAGCGATTAGTTTGCCTTCCGTCTAATTTTAAGCACTTAATCCCGATAACAATCGAACTATCAGCCTAACATTAATGTGGGAGCGGGCTTGCTCGCGAAGGCGTTGTGTCATTCAACGTTGATGTC
>NZ_JBSVXD010000357.1:0-2760 GCF_054070755.1 Pseudomonas sp. SDO5591_S426
AGGTCGTTCACAATATCGGCACACGATACAGAACCTGTGGGAGCGGGCTTGCCCGCGATGGGGCCAGCCGCTTAAGCGCTGACTTTGAGCCCAACCAACCCGGCAATAATCAACGCCACACTGGCCAGTCGAAACAGTGCCATCGACTCACCAAACAGAATGATCCCGGCAATCACCGTGCCGACGGCGCCCACGCCAGTCCAGATCGCATAGGCCGTGCCCAGCGGTAATTCCTTCATGGCAAGGCCCAGCAAGCCAAGGCTGATGGCCATGGCTGCAACGGTGAGGGCAGTGGGGAGTGGACGGCTGAAACCGTCGGTGTACTTCAGGCCGACAGCCCAGCCGACTTCGAACAGGCCGGCGAAAAACAGAATGATCCAGGACATGAAGACCTCCATCGATTGACGGGGTCGTCCCCAGATTAATGACTCGATCGAGCCGCGAGGTCGTCCCCGCGTTGCGCAATAGAGTGCCCAGCATTAACCCGGGGATCAAGTTTTTGAATCAGTCAGTGGCCTGCTGAGCGGCTATTTCGCGATCTTCTTTCTCGCTCATGCGTCGGAAATACGTCGAGAGCAGCGCCCCGGAAATATTGTGCCAGACGCTGAACAATGCGCTCGGTACCGCCGCCAGCGGCGAGAAGTGCGCACTGGCCAGGGCGGCGCCCAAACCGGAGTTCTGCATGCCGACTTCCAATGCCAGGGATTTGCGCTGGGCCAATGGCAGCTTGAATACGCGACCGGTGAAGTAACCCAGCAGGTAACCGAAGCTGTTGTGCAGCATGACCACGGCCATGATCAGCAGACCGGATTCGGCGATCTTCGCCTGGCTGGCGGCGACCACGGCGGTGACGATGATCACGATACTTACCACCGAGACCAGCGGCAGCACGTCCACCGCGTGACGCACCTTGTCGCCAAGCAGGCGCTGGGCAACCACACCCAACACGATCGGCAGCAGCACCACTTGCAGGATCGACCAGAACAGCTCCATGAACGACACCGGCAACCAGGCCGAAGCCAGCAACCAGATCAAAGCCGGGGTCAGCAGCGGGGCGAGGAGGGTAGTGACGGCCGCGATGGCCACGGACAACGCCAGATCGCCACGGGCCAGCCAGGTCATCACGTTCGACGACGTGCCGCTTGGGCAGCAGCCAACCAGGATCACGCCGACGGCGATTTCCGGTGGCAAATGGAACGCCTGGCAGAGCAACCACGCCACGCCGGGCATGATCACGAAATGCGCGACCACACCCAAAGCCACCCGCCACGGATGACGGGCAACTTCAGCGAAGTCTTCGAGCTTGAGGGTAAGGCCCATCCCGAACATCACCAGCCCCAGCAACGGCACGATGGCGCCTTTTAGGCCGATGAACCATGCCGGTTGCAGGAACGCCACGACAGCGAAAATCAGTACCCAGTAAGCGAAGGTATTGCCGACAAAACGACTCAATGCAGCCAGTGCGCGCATGGCTTGTTCCTTGTTATGTGAAAGCGTAGGGAGCTAAGCATACGCTTCTCGCAAAAAAAGATCGCAGCCTGCGGCAGTTCTACATTGGAATGAATTTCCCTGTAGGAGCTGCCGCAGGCTGCGATCTTTTAAAAGTGCCGATTATCTGGGGAAAATCAGATCCCTTGCGGAGTCTCTTCCCCACCCAACGCTTCAACCAGCGACGGCAGGAAGTCGCCAAAGGTCAGCATCATCAGGGTGAAGCTGGCATCCAGTTGGCCGAGGGCTTCGTCGCCACCGTCCTGTTCCGCCTGGTCTTGCAACAGGTCTTCGAACTTCAGGCGCTTGACCACCATCTTGTCGTCGAGGACGAAAGACAGTTTGTCCTGCCAGGCCAGCGACAGCTGAGTGACCACTTTGCCGGTGCTCAGGTGCAGCTGGATTTCTTCGCTGGTCAGGTCTTGACGCTTGCAACGCACGATGCCGCCGTCTTCGTGGGTGTCGCGCAGTTCGCACTCGTCCAGCACAAAGAAGTCGTCCGCGGCTTTCTGGGTGGTGACCCATTCGGTCATGGTCGCGGTCGGCGACATTTTCACGGTCAACGGGCGTACCGGCAGGGTGCCGATCACTTCACGCAGGGTGGACAGCAAGTCTTCGGCGCGTTTCGGGCTGGCCGAGTTGACCAGGATCAGACCCTGTTTCGGCGCGATGGCAGCGAAGGTCGACGAGCGGCGAATAAAGGCACGAGGCAAGAAGGCCTGGATGATTTCATCCTTGATCTGATCGCGTTCCTTCTTATAGACCTTGCGCATTTGCTCGGCTTCGATCTCTTCGACCTTTTCCTTCACAGCGTCACGCACGACGCTGCCCGGCAGAATGCGTTCTTCCTTGCGCGCGCTGATCAGCAGGAAGTCACCGCTGACGTGTACCAGCGGTGCATCTTCGCCCTTGCCGAACGGTGCAACGAAACCGTAGGTGGTCAACTCCTGGCTTGCACATGGGCGCGCCAGTTTGGTGGCCAGTGCAGTTTCCAACGCCTCGGCATCAACAGGCAGATCTTGGGTCAGGCGATAGATAAGCAGGTTTTTGAACCACATGGGGTGAGTCTCTCCTTTATACAAAGGCGGGCATTATTGTCCTCCGTGTGCCATAGGCCAACCCTTCTCTAAGCCTTTGGAAGGCATCAGAAAATTAATTTAAAAAGTGCTTGCCAGAGGTAGGGTCGCTCCGTAGAATGCGCGCCACACCGAAGCGAAGGGTGATTAGCTCAGCTGGGAGAGCGTCTGCCTTACAAGCAGAATGTCGGCGGTT
>NZ_JBSVXD010000358.1:0-2748 GCF_054070755.1 Pseudomonas sp. SDO5591_S426
CAGATGGATACGGTTCGCCTTTGTAGGAGCTGCCGCAGGCTGCGATCTTTTTTCAATGCCCCGCGGTTTTGGAGAAGAGTTGAATCACCACAACACCCAACACAATCAGCGCCATCCCCAGCATCGCCGGCACATCCAGTTTCTGCCCGTAGATAAACAGCGCGGCGACGCTGACCATCACAATGCCCATGCCGGCCCACACCGCGTACGCCACACCCACTGGCACGCTGCGCACCACCAGTGTCAGCATCCAGAACGCAATGCCATAGCCGACGATGACCAGCACCAGCGGCAACGGCGTGCTGAAGCCTTTGACCGCTTTCATCGAAACAGTGGCAATCACTTCGGCGCAGATGGCTATGGCCAGGTAGTAGTAAGCGGTCATGGTTCAATCCTCGTGTGAAGTGTTGCTCTCTGAGGTCGGCATTCTAGAGATTCTCCAGATGCGGTAAAGTCATTACCTATCTGTTTGGAAGATGGGTTGAGCCATGAGCACGCAATGGAATCTGGAGCAGTTGCGCTTGTTTGTCAGCGTAGCGGAGCAACGTTCGTTTTCCGCCGTGGCGCGGGACCAGCGCAAGGCGCAATCGGCGGTCAGCAGTTCGATTGCATTGCTGGAGGAAGACCTGGGCGTGAGTCTGTTCGACCGCAGCAGCGGCCGTCAGCCGAAACTCACTGAAGCCGGGACTGCATTGCTGGATGAGGCGCGTGAAGTGCTGCGCCAATGTGAGCGTCTCAACGGCCGGGCGCTGGCGATGATGCGCGGGCAAGAGGCGCGCTTGCGACTGGCTCAGGACGAGGCGATGCCGTATTCGCCGGTCATCGAAAGTTTTGAGGCGTTGGCCGAAAAATTCCCCAGTCTTGAAGTGCAACTGACCAGCGCTGCCCAAGGCGAAGTCGCGCGCAAACTGGTGGAGCGTCGCGCCGATCTCGGCTTGCTGTTCTTTCACGATCAGATCCCCGAAGCGCTGGAGCGGCGGGTGCTCGGCAGTGTGGAAATGGTCACCGTCTGCGGAGTCGATCATCCGTTGGCGAAGCAGGCGCAGGTCGATTGCCAGCAACTGGCGCAGCATCGCCAATTGCTGATGTCCACCCAATCCAGCGTTTACCCCGGCAGCGAGCCAGCCAGCCCGCAAGTCTGGCGCGCCGACAGTTTTTACGTGATGGCCGAATGGCTGGTACGCGGCCTCGGTTGGGCCTGGCTGCCGCGCCATGTGGTGCAGTACCCGACCTATCACGGCCAGATGGTTGAACTGAGCAGCGAATGGACCCCGCCCGCGCTGGTGGTTGAGTTGGTCTGGCGTCGTGATGAACCGCTCGGCCCGGCCGCGCGCTGGCTCGCCGAACGTTTTGCCGTGCACTTGCAGGCGATCGGCGAGAAAAGCCGATAAACTCCGCCGCCATGAATAGAACTCTCTACACCGCGCTGTTTTATCTGGGGCTGCCATTGGTGGCGATTCGGCTGTGGCTGCGTTCGCGCAAGGCGCCGGCGTATGCCAAGCGCATTGGCGAGCGTTTCTCCTATGGGATGCCGGCGATGAAACCGGGTGGCATCTGGGTGCACGCGGTGTCGGTGGGCGAGAGCATTGCCGCTGCGCCGATGATTCGCGCCCTGTTGCAGCGTTATCCAGACCTGCCGATTACCGTAACCTGCATGACCCCGACCGGCTCGGAGCGCATCCACGCGTTGTTCGCCAATGAGCCGCGCATCCAGCACTGCTATTTGCCCTATGACCTGCCTTGTGCGGCAAAGCGTTTTCTTGATCGGGTCCGGCCAAAACTGGCGGTGATCATGGAAACCGAGCTGTGGCCCAACCACATTCATCAGTGCGCCAAGCGCGGGATTCCCGTGGCGTTGGCCAATGCGCGGTTGTCCGAGCGCTCGGCCAAGGGTTACGGCCGCTTCGGCAAACTGACCGGGCCGATGCTCGCCGAGATGAGCCTGTTCGCGGTGCAGACCGAAGCCGAGGCCCAGCGCTTCCGTAACCTGGGCGCGCGTGCTGAAACCGTCGAGGTGACGGGTTCGATCAAGTTCGACCTGACCATCGACCCGCAACTGTTGCAACGTGCCAGCGAATTGCGCGGGCAATGGCAGGCGCAGGAGCGCCCGGTGTGGATCGCCGCCAGTACCCACGACGGCGAAGATGAAGTGGTGCTGGCGGCGCATCGTCATTTGCTGGCCGGTCATCCCGATGCGTTGCTGATTCTGGTGCCGCGTCATCCAGAGCGTTTCAATTCGGTGTTCGGGTTGTGCCAGCAGCAAGGGTTCGCCACGGTCCGTCGCTCCAGCGGCGAGGGGGTCACCGCCGCCACTTCAGTGTTGCTGGGCGACACCATGGGTGAACTGCTGTTTCTCTATGCCTTGGCCGACAGCGCTTTTGTCGGCGGCAGCCTGGTGCCGAACGGCGGGCATAACCTGCTGGAGCCGGCGGCGCTGGCGAAACCGGTTTTGAGCGGCCCGCACCTGTTCAACTTCCTCGAAATCGCCGCGCAGTTGCGCAGTGCCGGGGCGTTGCAGGAAGTGGAAGATGCCGAAGGATTGGCGCTGGCGGTGCAGCGGCTGTTCGAATTGCCGAGAGATGCGCAGCGCATGGCCGAGGCAGGACTGAAAGTGATGCGAACCAATCAGGGCGCGTTGCAGCGGTTGCTCGATGGGTTGGGGCGGTTGATCGAACGTTAGATCGCGTCTGCCGGAAAAAAAGATCGCAGCCTTCGGCAGCTCCTACAGGGTGTACATCATTCCTATGT
>NZ_JBSVXD010000359.1:0-2725 GCF_054070755.1 Pseudomonas sp. SDO5591_S426
GGTAGACAGTGGGGGCGAGTCCATACATAGGAGCTGCCGAAGGCTGCGATCTTTTGATTTTGCTTTTAAAGATAAAGATCAAAAGATCGTCCGATCGCGGCCCGAGCCTTCGGCAGCTCCTACAAAGAGCAGTTGAGAACCCTTGCCAATTGACGCCCAACCCCCGCCCATGCTCTCCTACACGCCTTGTTACGGGTGCCCTTCACAGGGTGAAACGGGAAACCGGTGAATCATGTGCTTTACTCAAAGCCATGTCAGTCCGGTGCTGCCCCCGCAACGGTAAGCGAGCGAAGCGTCGAATCCACTGTGCCAATCAGGCATGGGAAGGTGATGCTTGCAGGATCAGGCAGACGCCTGCGCCCCTCGTGAGCCCGGAGACCGGCCCGCAACACAAAGTGAAAACACAATCACTGAATGACAAACCCGCGGTGGGCGGGCGCTGTTCGAATCTCTGCGCGCCCGGTCGTGCGGAGGCTCTGCATGCGCTTTTGATTCCCCGCTGACAGACCAGAGGGAAACGCCATGTCGATCATCAGCAGCACCGGCCACAGCAGCTCTTCCAGCGCCACCACAACCTTGGCTCAACGCCTGACCGCCGCCGTTTGTGCGTCGATCCTCGGCGCGTGCCTGGTGTACTTCGCCGGTTTCTCGCACATCGAAGCGGTGCACAACGCCGCGCACGATACCCGCCACAGCTCTGCATTCCCGTGCCATTGAGACCTGCCGACATGATCAAGCGTATTGCGCAAACCGCAGGTTTCACCGGGCTGCTCGCCGCCCTGCTGCTCACCCTGCTGCAAAGCTTCTGGGTCTCCCCGCTGATTTTGCAGGCCGAAACCTACGAGAAATCCGAACCGGCCGCTGTTGAAATGCACGAACATGCCCACGCCCAGGGCGCTGTCGCCGCTCACACCCACGATGCCGAAGCCTGGGAGCCGGAAGACGGCTGGCAGCGCGTACTGTCGACCACTGGCGGCAATCTGGTGGTGGCTGTCGGTTTCGCTCTGATGCTCGCTGGCCTCTACACTCTGCGCGCGCCGACCAAAACCTCTCAGGGCCTGCTCTGGGGCCTGGCCGGTTATGCGACCTTCGTACTGGCGCCAACCCTCGGCCTGCCGCCTGAACTGCCAGGCACCGCTGCCGCCGATCTGGCGCAACGACAGATCTGGTGGATCGGTACTGCCGCGTCCACCGCTGTCGGCATCGCCCTGATCGTGTTCAGCCGCCACTGGCTGATGAAAGTCCTTGGTGCGGCAATCATCGCCGTTCCCCATGTGATTGGCGCACCGCAACCGGAAGTGCATTCGATGCTCGCACCGGAAGCACTGGAAGCCCAATTCAAAATCGCTTCGCAGCTGACCAACGTGGCGTTCTGGCTGGCCCTGGGCCTGATCAGCGCCTGGTTGTTCCGCCGCAAAAGCGATGGTCAATACCACGCATGACTGATGTCAGCGCAGCGCCGACCCTGGTGATCGGCCTGGGCTGCCAGCGCGGCTGCCCCGTCAATACGTTGCGGGCGCTGCTGGATCAGGCGTTGCAAGCGCATCAAATCGGGCTGCATCAAATCAAGGCCCTGGCCAGTATCGACTTGAAGCGCGACGAACCGGCGCTGATCGAGTTGGCTGAACAACTGGCGCTGCCGCTGATGTATTTCAGCAGCGAACAACTGGCCGGTTATCAGCCTCAACTGAGTCACCGTTCCGAGATCGCATTCGAGCGCACGGGCTGCTATGGCGTGGCGGAAAGCGCCGCCCTGGCCCTGGCCGAACAACTGGCCAACGCACCGGCAAAGCTGTTGATCCCGCGACAAAAATACGCCCAGGCCACCCTGGCATTGGCCAGCGCTGCATAAAATCCCCGATAATCCGCGCATTCGATCATGAGCAATCTTCATCTGAAGCCTTGCGCAGCCCCTTTTTCCCACAGGAACCGACGATGACCGTCTACTTCATTGGCGCAGGTCCCGGCGACCCGGAACTGATTACCGTCAAAGGCCAGCGGCTGATTCGCAGCTGCCCGGTGATCATCTATGCCGGCTCACTGGTGCCCGCTGCGGTGCTTGAAGGCCATCACGCCGAAACGGTGGTCAACAGCGCCGAACTGCACCTGGAACAGATCATTGAACTGATCAAGATCGCCCACGCCAACGGCCAGGATGTGGCGCGGGTGCATTCCGGCGATCCGAGCCTGTATGGCGCCATCGGCGAGCAGATTCGCCACCTGCGCGAACTCGGCATCGCGTTCGAAATCATCCCCGGCGTGACCGCAACCGCAGCCTGTGCGGCTTTGCTGGGGGCGGAACTGACACTGCCCGACGTGTCACAGAGCGTGATCCTGACCCGCTACGCCGACAAAACCGCGATGCCGCCGGGCGAGGAGTTTTCCAGTCTGGCGCAGCATGGCGCGACCATGGCGATTCATTTGGGGGTTAATCACCTGACGAAAATTGTCGAGGAACTGCTGCCGCATTACGGCGCGGATTGCCCGATTGCGGTGGTTCACCGAGCAACATGGCCGGATCAGGATTGGGTGGTGGGGACGCTGGCGGATATCGCCGGGAAGGTTGAAGCCAAGGGTTTCCGCCGTACGGCGTTGATTCTGGTGGGTCAGGTGCTGGGCAGTGATCATTTCAGCGAATCGTCGCTGTATCGCGCCGGGCATGCGCATCTCTATCGACCGTAAGATCAAAAGATCGCAGCCTTCGGCAGCTCCTACATTGCGATGT
>NZ_JBSVXD010000360.1:0-2722 GCF_054070755.1 Pseudomonas sp. SDO5591_S426
TGCGATCTTTTGATCTTGATCTTTTTGAAAAAAAAATCAAAAGATCGCAGCCTTCGGCAGCTCCTACAGGGGGGGAAGGGCAAATCAAACAGGCATAAAAAAAGCACCCCGAAGGGTGCTTTTTTCTGTCGCCGGAAGCTTAGCGCTTCAGCGAAGCCGGCAGGTGCGGCTGGATCGCCGTCAATACTGCCTTGAAGCACTTGGTGTTGCCGGCAACGATGTGGCCTTTTTCAAGGAAATCGTGACCGCCGGTGAAGTCGCTCACCAAGCCGCCAGCTTCCTGGATCAGCAGGGCGCCTGCAGCCATGTCCCACTCGGACAGGCCCGACTCCCAGAAGGCGTCGAAGCGGCCGGCAGCCACGTAGGCCAGGTCCAGGCTCGCCGAGCCAGCGCGGCGGATGCCGGCAGTCTGGCCAACCAGGGCGCGGAACATGCCCAGGTAGTTGTCGAGGTTGTCCATCTGGTCGTCACGGAACGGGAAGCCGGTACCCAGCAGGGCGCCGTCGAGGCTGGTGCGACCGCTGACGCGCAGGCGACGACCGTTCAGCTGAGCGCCGCGACCACGGCTGGCGGTGAATTCTTCCTGGCGAACCGGATCCAGAACAACAGCGTGCTCAAGACGACCGCGGTATTTGCAGGCGATGCTGACAGCGAAGTGAGGAATGCCACGCAGGAAGTTGGTGGTGCCGTCCAGTGGGTCGATGATCCACAGGTACTCTTCGCCTTCGATGCCGGTGCCGGCGTGCAGGCCGGTTTCTTCACCGCGGATCGAGTGATTCGGGTAAGCCTTGCGCAGGGCGTCGATGATTTTCTGTTCAGCGGCGCGATCCACCTCGGATACGTAATCCTTGGCGTCTTTTTCGTCGACCTTGATGGTATCCAGGCGCTCGATGGAGCGGAAGATCAATTCACTGGCGCTGCGGGCGGCGCGCAGCGCGATATTCAGCATGGGCTGCATGGATGTGTCACCTAAGGTTGTTAAAGAAAGCCGGGCATTCTATCAGAAAGTTTCTACAGGAGAAGGACGACGTTCGCTTTCATGGCTTAACGGTAGGATGAGCTGTAAGATTCGGCTCCCGATTATTGTGTTCGAGAGCGCCTCCCTTGCTGCAAAACATTCGTGTCGTTCTGGTCAATACCAGCCATCCGGGCAATATCGGCGGGGCTGCGCGTGCCATGAAGAACATGGGCCTGTCGCGGCTGGTGCTGGTTGAGCCTCGTCTGTTCCCGCATCACGAAGCCGATGCCCGTGCTTCCGGTGCCGGTGACATCCTTGAAAACGCGCAAGTCGTCGCCACCTTGGAAGATGCCTTGGTCGGCTGCAACCTGGTGCTCGGCACCAGCGCCCGCGATCGCCGCATTCCCTGGCCATTGCTCGATCCCCGCGAATGCGGAACGAAGGTGGTCGAGGAAGCAGGGCAGGGTGCGGAAATCGCCCTGGTGTTCGGTCGTGAAGATTCCGGCCTGACCAACGAAGAGCTGCAGCGATGTCATTATCACGTGCACATTCCATCAGACCCTGAGTTCAGCTCGCTGAACCTTGGGGCAGCGGTGCAGGTGTTGAGTTATGAAGTGCGCATGTCCTGGCTCGCGGCCCAAGGCCAGCCGAGCAAGGTCGAGAAGGAAGAAGTGGCTTCGGTCAAAAGCGCTGAGCTGGCGACCATGGACGAGCTGGAACGATTCTATGAGCATCTGGAGCAAACCCTGGTGGCCATCGAATTCCTCGATCCGGAAAAGCCACGGCACTTGATGGCGCGCCTGCGCCGGTTGTACGGACGCAGCTCGGTTAGCCGGGCGGAAATGAATATATTGCGTGGCATCCTCACGGAAACCCAGAAAGCGGCCCGTGGTGAGCTTCTAAAGCGGAAGGATTAATGATGTTTGAGCGTTTGCGTGAAGATATCCAAAGTGTTTTCCATCGTGACCCGGCGGCGCGTAACGCTTTTGAAGTCCTGACTTGCTACCCGGGCATGCACGCCATCTGGATTCACCGTTTGTCGGCGATGCTGTGGCGCGCGGACCTGAAATGGCTGGCGCGGCTGGTGTCGAACTTCGGTCGCTGGTTGACGGGGATCGAGATTCATCCGGGTGCCAAAGTCGGTCGTCGTTTCTTTATTGACCATGGCATGGGCATCGTCATCGGCGAAACCGCCGAGATTGGCGATGACGTGACTATTTATCAGGGCGTGACCCTCGGTGGCACCAGTTGGAATAAAGGCAAGCGCCACCCGACGCTGGGTGATGGCGTTGTGGTCGGAGCGGGCGCGAAGGTTCTCGGTCCGTTCACCGTCGGTGCCGGGGCCAAGGTGGGTTCCAATGCCGTTGTGACCAAAGAAGTACCGCCGGGTGCCACTGTGGTGGGTATTCCGGGGCGCATCATCGTCAAGTCCGATGAAGAGCAGGATGCCAAGCGCAAGGCCATGGCCGAGAAGATCGGCTTCGATGCCTACGGCGTGACCGAAGACATGCCGGACCCGGTCGCTCGCGCCATCAACCAATTGCTCGATCACTTGCAGGCGGTCGATGGTCGTCTGGAGGGGATGTGCGGGGCGCTGAAGGATCTGGGCAGTAATTACTGTGCGAAAGATCTGCCAGAACTGCGCGAAGAAGACTTCGCCTGCGTAAAAGACAAAGACGAAAGCAAGGCCGGTTGATGTCTCTGTAGGAGCTGCCGAAGGCTGCGATCTTTTGATTTTGCTCTTTCAAAGGCGAAGATCAAAAG
>NZ_JBSVXD010000361.1:0-2716 GCF_054070755.1 Pseudomonas sp. SDO5591_S426
CACAATGTCTGTAGGAGCTGCCGAAGGCTGCGATCTTTCAGGGTTCTCAAGCCTTACCGGTAATCTTCCGGTACTTCTCCATCAACTGCTCTTCAGTCTCCGGATGGGCTTCGTCCAGCGGAATGCAATCGACCGGACAGACCTGTTGGCACTGCGGTTCGTCGTAGTGGCCGACGCACTGAGTGCACAGGTTCGGGTCGATCACGTAGATCTCTTCGCCTTGGGAAATGGCGGCGTTCGGGCACTCGGGTTCGCAGACGTCGCAGTTGATGCAATCGTCGGTGATGATCAGGGACATGCTAACTCCAGCCGGGGCGGCAGGCCCGGGCGCAATAAATCAATGCGCGTAATTGTGCCGCATTGGCGCCTGCGTTGCACGCGGGCGCCGATTGAGCGGTGATTACTTCTTGAACCGCTCGGTCAGCGCATCCGCCACCGCAGGGTGTACGAATTTGGTGATATCGCCGCCCAGGGCAGCAATTTCACGGACCAGCGTCGAGGAAATGAACGAATAACGCTCGGACGGGGTGAGAAACAGACTTTCCACATCCGGGGCCAGCTGACGGTTCATGTTGGCCAGCTGGAACTCGTATTCGAAGTCCGACACTGCGCGCAAACCTCGCAGAAACACGTTGGCATTCTTCTCTTTGGCGAAATGCGCCAACAAGGTCGAGAAGCCGACGACTTCAACGTTCGGCAGATGTTTAGTGACCTCGCGGGCCAGCTCCACACGTTGTTCCAGAGGAAACAACGGGTTTTTCTTCGGGCTGGCGGCGACGGCAATGATCACGTGATCGAACAGGCGCGCGGCGCGTTCGACCAAGTCGCCATGGCCCTTGGTAATAGGGTCGAATGTACCTGGGTACAACACTCGGTTCATCGCGTCGTCCTGGCGGGAGTGCGTTGGGGAGTCGGATGGTATCGCAGCCTTCCCGGTCGGCCAAGTCGCCTGTTGGGTAAGAAAGCACTATAGACGATAGGAATATTCGTCATTTTCATGGGTTTTTCAAACGTTCTGCCAGGGAAGTTGCCAGTTGTGCCGTCAGGCCGTAGACCGACAGTTGCGGGTTTGCGCCAATACTGGTGGGGAATAGCGAGCCATCGTGAATCGACAGATTAGCCAATTGATGATGCCGGCCGAGGCTGTCGGTCACGGCGTTTTTCGGGTCTTCGCCCATCGCACAACCGCCCATCACGTGGGCGCTGCCCAACCGCGTGCGGTACAACTCCAGGCTCAGGCTGTCGATCAGGGTGCGTGCTTCAGCGAGGGTTTTCACATAACGCGCATCGGCGTGCATCGGCATCACGGCCTTGGCGCCACCGGCGAACTGGATCTCGGCCATGGTGTGGAAGGCCCGGCGCAAACCGTCCCAGGCATAAGGCGACATCTGATAATCGAGCACGGGCGTGTCGTCGCCGCGCAATTCGACGCTGCCACCCTGGCTGTCCGGGTGAAACCCGTCGCGCAGCAGCGCGAGCATGGCGTGGGTGTGCGGCAGATTGGCCATGTGTTGCGCATTTTCCCGGCCGAAGCCACCGAGCAGCGTAGCCGCCAGGGCCGGGTGCAGCGGCGGAACCTCCAGTTTGTAAGCCATTGGGCCGGTGGTGCCGTCCTGCCATTGGAAATGGTCGGAATAGATCGACTGCGGCGCGCCATAGAACGGGTTGACCACTTCGTCGAACAACGCGGCGGACATGTTCACCGGATGCAGGAACGTGCGCTTGCCCAAGCGTTTGTGCGGGTCGGGCGCTGCGGAACGCATCAGCAACCCCGGTGTGTTGATCCCGCCGCCGGCCAGCACGTAGTGCCGCGCCTTGACCGTAATCTGGCGGCCGGTGGGCTCGACGCAGCGCTCGTCCATCGCCGAGCATTGCAGGCCGGTGATCTTGTCGCCGCTGATCAAGAGCTTTTCGGCGCGGGCCAGGTAGAGCAGTTCGCCGCCCTTTTCCAGGGTCGCCGGAATGGTCGTGACCATCATCGATTGCTTGGCGTTGGTCGGGCAGCCCATGCCGCAGTAGCCGAGGTTCCAGCAACCGCGCACATTGCGCGGGATGACATGCCAGCTATAGCCGAGTTTTTCGCAGCCTTTGCGGATCACGTCATTGTTGGCGTTGGGTGGCACCATCCACGGCGCGACGCCCAGGCGCTGTTCCATTTTTTCGAACCACGGCGCCATTTCCGCCGGGCTGTGGCCCTTGACGTTATGTTCCTTGGCCCAGTGTTCCAGGGTCGGTTCCGGGGTGCGGAAACTGGAGGTCCAGTTGATCAGCGTGGTGCCGCCCACCGCACGGCCCTGAAGAATGGTGATCGCGCCGTCCTTGCTCATGCGGCCGATGCCTTCCTGATAGAGGCTGGCGTAGGCCTGGTCTTCGAGCAGCTTGAAGTCGCTGCTGGTCTTGAGCGGGCCTTCTTCGATCAGCAGCACTTTGTAGCCGGCTGCGCTGAGGATTTCAGCCGTGGTTCCACCGCCGGCACCGCTGCCGATGATCGCCACGTCCGCTTCGAGGGTCAGGTCCTGGCTCAGTTGTGAGCCGTTGTAGGTTTTCCAGCCACGGGCCATGCCTTCGCGGAACGGATCGGGTACGGGCATCTTAGGGTTCTCTTTTTATTATTGGGAATGTGGTGTGATGGCTGGCGCCATCGCTGGCAAGACAGCTCCCACAGGGTAGAGTCGTTCACAAAAGGTACGGCCCACACAACACCTGTGGGAGCTGG
>NZ_JBSVXD010000362.1:0-2648 GCF_054070755.1 Pseudomonas sp. SDO5591_S426
GTTTGCTCGAAAATAAGATGTCAGATCCGACGTGGGGGGTTCCGACACCCCCCCGCGGGAGAAAGCCCGCTCCCACCTCCCAACTGACAATAAGAAGGAAAACGATCATGCCCGTGACCGCCATCGGCGCCTACGACGCCCAACCCCTGGACCGCCAGGAGAATTTCCATGGCTTGCAACTGGTGTACCTGTGCTGGGAAAAACACCTGATGTTCTGCGCGCCGTTCACCTTTCCACTGCCACCGGCCATGCCGTTCGGCGACTTCATCGAGCAAGTGGTCAAACCTTCGATTGCCCAGCACCCGGATGCGCCGCGAGTCGATTTCAGCCAGGCGCTGTGGCGCCTCAACGATCAGCCGTTCACCCCGGACAACACAGCGAGCCTGATCGCCAACGGCATCGATCACAAGAGCCTGCTGCACCTCAACACTCCCGGCTTGAACGGCATTGCCGGCAGCTTCAACTGAGGACACGGCGATGAGCTACCAAGTCACCATTGAACCCACTGGCGAGCAGATCGAAGTGGAAGAAGGGCAGACCATTCTTCAGGCCGCATTGCGCCAGGGCGTCTGGTTGCCGTTTGCCTGCGGCCACGGTACGTGCGCCACCTGCAAGGTCCAGGTGCTGGAGGGCGAAGCCGATCTTGGCGCCGCCTCGTCCTTCGCGCTGATGGACATGGAGCGTGATGAAGGCAAGGTGTTGGCGTGCTGTGCGATCCCGCAAAGCGACATGGTGATCGAGGCTGACATCGATGCCGACCCGGACTTCCTTGGCCATCCGGTGGAGGACTACCGCGCGGTGGTCAGCGCCTTGGTCGACCTGTCGCCGTCCATCAAGGGTGTGCACCTGAAGCTCGACCGGACGATGGCGTTTCAGGCAGGGCAGTACATCAATCTGCAATTGCCCGGAATTGAAGGCACGCGGGCGTTCTCGCTGGCGAATCCACCGAGCCGTGCCGATGAAGTCGAGTTGCACGTGCGGCGGGTCGACGGCGGTCTGGCCACCGGCAAGATTCACGATGATTTGAAGGTCGGCGATGCGGTGGAATTGTCTGGGCCGTACGGGCAGTTTTTCGTCCGTGGTTCGCAGAGTGGCGACCTGATCTTCATCGCCGGCGGTTCCGGATTGTCGAGCCCGCAGTCGATGATTCTCGACTTGCTGGAGGCCGGCGATACCCGGCAGATCGTGTTGTTCCAGGGCGCGCGCAACCGTGGCGAACTGTACAACCGCGAACTGTTCGAAGCGCTGGCCCGGGACCACGCCAACTTCACCTATGTGCCGGCCCTCAGTCAGGCGGTCGAGGACCCTGAATGGACGGGGTTCAAGGGCTATGTGCATGACGCCGCGAAACAGCATTTCGACGGCCGCTTCAGCAACCGAAAGGCCTATTTGTGCGGGCCGCCGGTGATGATCGATTCGGCCATCACCTGCCTGATGCAAGGGCGGCTGTTTGAACGCGACATCTTCATGGAACGCTTCTACAGCGCCGCCGACGGTGGTGAAAGCACCCAGCGTTCAGCGTTGTTCAAACGCATCTGATTGACCTGTAAACCCGCCTTCTCGATCTGCCGAGAGGGCGAGGTGTGCCTGACCAATAACAACAATAAAGGTTGAACTGAATGACTCGTCGACTGCAAAACCTGCTCGTGATCGCTACTGCTGTTACCGCGTCGTTGTCCGTGCACGCCACTGAAGGCGGCGGCACGTCCTATCCGCTGGGCGCGGAAAACTACATGTCCGGGGCAATGCCGCCGCCGGGGTTTTACGGGCAACTGTTTGTCACCCATTACGAAGCCGACAACCTGCGCGGCAATGACGGCAAGAAACTCCCGGTGGATTTTCGCGTGCGCGCCAACGCCATCACTCCGAGACTGATCTGGGTCAGCGATTACACCTTGTTCGGTGCCAGCGTGGCACTGCACGCGATCGTGCCGTTGGTGGACCTCAAGGTTGAACTCAACGGCCAGTCGCAAAACAAACAAGGCCTGGGTGACGTGATCTTCGGCCCGGCGCTGGGCTTTCACCACAGCGAAAAATTCCACAGTATCCTCGCCCTCGACATGATCGCCCCGACCGGTCGTTACGATCGCGGCGACCTGGCCAACACCGGGCGCAATTACTGGGTGATCGAACCGGTCTACGCCATCACCTACGTCGACCCGAACGGGCTCAACGTCGATGCGAAGATCATGTATGACTTCAACCGCGAAAACCCGGCGACCGACTACCGTTCGGGCCAGGAATTTCATGTCGACTATGCCGTCGGCTGGGGGTTGGGCAATGGTTGGGTGTTGGGCATTGGCGGTTACTACTACCGCCAGACCACCGACGACCGCCAGAACGGCGAGACCATCGAAGACAACAAGGGACGAGCGCTGGCCATCGGGCCATCGATCAAATACACCAGCAAGAACGGCTGGTTCGTCACGGGCAAATGGGAGCAGGAAACCGAAGTGCGCAACCGCGCGCAGGGGAATGCGTACTGGATGAAACTGACTGTGCCGTTCTGACACCCAAAACCCTGTAGGAGCCGAGCTTGCTCGCGATGAGGCCAGCACATCCAGCATCGATGGCGACTGACACACCGCCATCGCGGGCAAGCCCGCTCCCACAGTGGTTTTGTGCCGACCGAAAATGCTGTGCTCACT
>NZ_JBSVXD010000363.1:0-2615 GCF_054070755.1 Pseudomonas sp. SDO5591_S426
GAAGGCTGCGATCTTTTGATCTTAAAGCCACACCAACAAAAAAGGCCCCGAGGTTCACACCCCGGGGCCTTTTGCATTTCAGTGACGCTTACGCAGCTTTCGCTTCCGGCTGGCTCAACGAGCGGTTCAGCGCGCTGAACAGTGCCTTGAAGCTGGCCGTGGTGATGTTTTCATCGATCCCCACGCCGTGCACCGCACGTTCGCCGTTCACGCGCAGTTCAATGTAGGCCGCAGCCTTGGCATTGGTGCCCGCGCCGATGGCGTGTTCGTTGTAGTCCATGATTTCCACCGGGATCGGCAGGCCAGCCACCAGTGCTTCCAGGGCACCGTTGCCCTTGCCGCGCCAGTGCAGGTTGGTTTCGCCCTGACCTTTGCTCGCCACTTCCACTTCGACGGCGCTGTTGCCGTTTTCTTCCTGCAGGCGATGGCTGACCAGCGCATACGGGGTGTTGGCTTGCAGGTACTCGCTGATCAACAGCGAGTGAATCTGCTTGGCGGTCATTTCCAGGCCCAGGCGATCGGTTTCGCGCTGCACGACCTGGCTGAACTCGATCTGCATGCGACGCGGCAGGCTGATGCCGTATTCCTGCTCCAGGAGGTAAGCGATACCGCCCTTGCCCGACTGGCTGTTGACGCGGATGACTGCCTCGTAGCTGCGACCGATGTCGGCCGGGTCGATTGGCAAGTAAGGCACTTCCCACAATGCATCGGATTTCTGCTGGGTAAAGCCCTTGCGGATCGCATCCTGGTGCGAGCCGGAGAACGCGGTGTGCACCAGGTCGCCGACGTATGGGTGACGCGGGTGCACCTGGATCTGGTTGCACTCTTCGACGACTTTACGCACGCCGTCGATGTCGGAGAAGTCCAGCTGAGGGTCGAGCCCTTGGGTGTACATGTTCAGGGCCACGGTCACGAGGTCGACGTTACCGGTGCGCTCGCCGTTGCCGAACAGGCAGCCTTCGACACGGTCGGCGCCGGCCATCAGGCCCAGCTCGGTGGCGGCAACGCCAGTGCCACGGTCGTTGTGGGTGTGCAGGCTGATGATCACGCTGTCACGACGGTTGATGTGACGGCCGAACCATTCGATCTGGTCGGCATAGATGTTCGGGGTTGCGCATTCGACGGTGGCCGGCAAGTTGAGGATCATCTTGTGCTCGGGCGTCGGGTTCCAGACTTCGATCACCGCGTCGCAGACTTCCTTGGCGAACTCAAGCTCAGTGGCGCTGAACGTCTCTGGCGAGTATTCGAAGGTCCACTCGGTGTCCGGCTGCTGGGCGGCGAATTTGACGAACAGCTTGGCCGCGCTCACGGCGATTTCCTTGATCCCGTCCTTGTCCTGGTTGAAGACAATGCGGCGGAAGGAAGGGGAGGTCGCGTTGTACAGGTGAACGATGGCTTTCTTCGCGCCGCGCAGGGACTCGAAGGTGCGCTCGATCAGGTCTTCACGGCCCTGGGTCAACACCTGGATGGTGGTGTCGTCCGGGATGTGGTTGCCTTCGATCAGGGTGCGGACGAAGTCGAAGTCGGTTTGCGAAGCGGCCGGGAACGACGCTTCAATTTCTTTCACGCCAACCTGAACCAGGGTTTTCCAGAAGCGCAGTTTCTTGACCGCGTCCATCGGTTCGATCAGCGACTGGTTGCCATCACGCAGGTCGGAGCTGCACCAGATCGGCGCGGCAGTGATGGTTTTCGACGGCCAGGTACGGTCCGGGATGTCGATGGTCGGGAACGCGCGGTATTTCGAAGACGGGTCTTTGAGCATGCTCATCGGGAAATCCTTATTGTGTGGGCCGAAAAAAGGCGGCCTGCCGGTGGATCAAAAGTTCTTGGGTAACGCTTGGGACGAGGCGCCGCGATTCAGCCCGGCAGTCGTGCGCTGACAAGGCACAAGCTGCGGTGCTGGCGGAGCTGAATGAGGGTGTGTGAGGTTTTCATGCCTTCAACCCTAACCTTGGGGGTGAAGGATGGCAAGCAGTCGAAAAAAATTGAGAGGAATCCTCGTCAGGTCATATTTTGCGAGATTTTATTGCTGTGAATCGTAATGATCTTCTACTTGTTTGCGCGTGGTTTGAGCGATGCGCAATCGAAGGATTGAACAGCGGCTCCGACGACGAAGGCTATTCTTAAAGCCTCGGTTGGCAGGCAGGAGTCGGCAATGAACGAGTCCGATTGGAAATGCTATTGCGTGTTGCGCCCGGTGGCCCATGAGCGGATGTGCACCCGCATCATGACCGACGTCGAAAAGATCGTGCTGGACAAGAGCGTCGCGCCCTACGAGCGGATCGATGCCAGCGAAGAATTGCTCAAGGCCGGGCAGAAAGAATTGTACTGGGCGTTTGGCGTCTTCAGGTTTTCACGCCATGAAGCTCGTTCGCATCTGCTGGGGTTGTGCGCGCGGGAGTTGATCACGGCTGAGGAGTTGACCGGGTTCTCGCTGGAGACTCAGGAGTGGATCAAGCACTGCCTGGCGGATCGGGAGGTGCATGGGATTGAGGATCTGGAGGCTGAGTAAGGCCCTAAAAGATCGCAGCCTGCGGCAGCTCCTACAGGGGAATGCGAACTCCTGTAATTGGATGGACTCGCCCAAGCCGAGGCGTCAATGCGCCACGGTGGCA
>NZ_JBSVXD010000364.1:0-2591 GCF_054070755.1 Pseudomonas sp. SDO5591_S426
GGGCCTGGCATTCAATGATGATTGGAATGACAGACCGCGATCGCGAGCAGGCTCGCTCCTACAGGGATTTTGTGGTGTTGTTAGAGGCCCAGCAGCGACAACATGATGAACGTCGCAAACAGCACAAAGTGAGTCATGCCTTCGATGGCGTTGGTTTCGCCATCGTTGAGGTTGATCGCGCTGACGATCAGGGTGATGAAGATCATCACGGTTTGCACCGGGGTCATGGCCATCTGGAACGGCTGGCCGGTGTAGAGCGCCATCGCTTCCATCACCGGCACCGTCAGGATCACCGTCGACAGCGACGCGCCCAACGCGATATTCACCACTGACTGCATGCGGTTGGCCAGTGCGGCCCGCAGCGCAGTCAGAATCTCCGGCGCCGCAGAAATCGCCGCCACCAGAATCGCTGTAATTACCGGCGGCGCGCCCGTTCCTTCCAGGCCCAAATCGAGGGTCTTGGACATCACCTCAGCCAATGCGCCGATCACCACCACGCCGAATACCAGAATGCCGATGGACAACGTCAGGTTGACCGGTGCCGGCTCATCTTCCAGCGGCTCTTTTTTGCGGCGCTTGTCCGGGTAGCTGTAGCTGAAAAAATAGCTGTGCGGCCCGACCTGCATGCGCAGGAACAAAGCGTAAAGCACCACCATCGCGCCGATGGTGAACGCCGAATAAAGCTTCCAGTTGGCTTCCGGGATGAACTCGGGTACCACCATCGAAACGCCCATGGCCGTGAGGATCATCACGCTGTAGCTGCGCGCCGAGTCATCGTTGTAGGACTGCTCGCCGTGCTTGAGCCCGCCCATCAACGCCGCCAGACCGAGGATGCCGTTGATGTCGAGCATGACTGCCGAGTAGATCGTGTCGCGCACCAATGTCGCCGAGGCTTCGTTGCTCATCATGATCGCCAGGATCACCACTTCCACCAGCACGGCGGCGAGGGTCAGGATCATCGTGCCGTAAGGGTCGCCAACCTTTTCCGCCAGCAACTCGGCCTGACGGGCCACGCGCATCGAAGCGGCGACGATGAAGGCGATCAGCACCAAACCGGCGCTCAACGCGATGGCCTGACCGCTGTGCAGCAACCAGTGCTCTAGCGGGAAGGCGACCAAAGCGGCGATCAGGGCCAGCAGCAGAAAGGTTTCTTGCTTGAGGACAGTGAGCATGTCGGACCTTTGCCGTGGAGAAGCGGATAAGCGACTGACTGCGGGGCGGCGCTAACGTTTCGTTAAACCTTAGCGCACCAGTGGATGGCAGCCCTGTCAGGCCATGCACTTTTATCGGCCTCAAGGGCCCCATCGCGAGCAAGCTCGCTCCTACAGGGGAACGCGGTCAAATGTGGGAGCGGGCTTGCCCGCGAAGGCCGCGCCTCGGTTTCAAGTTGTTTGTTGTCTTGTTGGTCAGCAATTTGCATTGACCCTGTCCACACACAACAAAACGGGGTTCGAATTCATGCAAACACGTCCGCTGCACAAACTGCTGTGCGCCGCCATCGGCCTGGGGATCAGCCTGACTGCCAGTGCCGCCGACCCGCTGAAAGTCGGCTTCGTCTATATCGGCCCGATCGGCGACCACGGCTGGACGTATCAGCATGAACAGGGACGCAAGGCACTCGCGGAAAAACTCGGCCCGCAGATCACCACCAACTACGTGGAAAACGTCGCCGAGGGCGCCGACGCCGAGCGGGTGATCCGCAACATGGCCAAGGACAAGTACGACCTGATTTTCACCACGTCTTTCGGCTACATGAACCCTACGCTGAAAGTCGCCAAACAGTTTCCCAAGGTGACCTTCGAACACGCCACCGGCTACAAGCAGGACAAGAACCTCGGCACCTACCTGGCGCGCACCTATGAAGGTCGCTACGTCGGCGGCTTCCTCGCGGCGAAGATGACCAAGACCAAGAAGATCGGCTATGTCGCCTCGTTTCCGATCCCTGAAGTGATCCGCGACATCAACGCCATTCAACTGGCCCTGAACAAGTACAACCCCGGCACCGAGATCAAAGTGGTGTGGGTCAACTCGTGGTTCGATCCGGGCAAGGAAGCCGATGCCGCCAACGCGCTGATCGACCAGGGCGTGGACGTGGTGTTCCAGCACACCGACAGCCCGGCGCCGATCCAGGCGGCCGAACGTCGCGGTGTGTATGCCGTGGGCTACGCTTCGGATATGGCGCACTTCGGGCCGAAAGCGGTGCTCACCTCCATCGTCAACGACTGGGCGCCGCACTACATCCAGGCGACACAGAGCGTGATCGACCACGCCTGGAAATCCCAGGACTACTGGGGCGGTTTGAAAGAAGGCACGGTGGAACTGCCGATCAGCGACCTGGTACCTGCCACCGTAAAAACTGAAGCCGAACAGATCATCACCGACATCAAGAGCGGTGCACTGCAACCGTTCACCGGGCCGATCAAGGATCAGGCTGGCGTAGAGAAAATCCCGGCGGGGGTGAGCGCGACCACGGCGGAACTGGCGTCGATGAACTATTACGTGGAAGGCATGAAGGCCGAAATTCCCAAGTAAAACACCGCTCCCTGTAGGAGCTGCCGCAGGCTGCGATCTTTTGATCTTGTTTTTCAGAA
>NZ_JBSVXD010000365.1:0-2574 GCF_054070755.1 Pseudomonas sp. SDO5591_S426
TGTGTACACCTGTAGGAGCTGCCGAAGGCTGCGATCTTTTGCTTTCTAGAGGGTGAAATCACCTTCCGCCGCCAGCTCGCTCAGCGGGCGACGCGGGCTTGGCTCTTCTCGGGCTTGCAGGTAATCCGCCAGGGTTGCCTTATCGCCCAGCTTGCCGACCGCTACGGCCGCATGCAGTGCGTAACCTTCAGGAATGTTCAGCTCTTTGCGGGTCAGTTCCTGATCGAAGCCGGCCATGCCGTGGGTGTGCCAGCCGCTCAGGCTCGCTTGCAGCGCCAGGTGGCCCCACGCCGAACCGGTGTCGAAGGTGTGCCACAGGGCCGGGGTTTCTTCAGTGGCGCCAGGTACGGCGAAAGTGGTTTTCGAGATCACGATCACCAGCGCCGAAGCGTGTTGCGCCCAGCTACGGTTGAACTCGTTCAACAGGCCCAGGTAACGCTCCCAGTTTGGCGTGTCGCGGCGCGCGTAAAGAAAGCGCCAAGGCTGCGAGTTGTACGCCGATGGCGCCCAGCGCGCGGCTTCGAAGAAGCTCAGCAGGGTTTCTTCGGGAATGGCTTCGCCGGTGAAGGCGCGGGGCGACCAGCGATCGGTGAACTGCGGGTGAATGGCGTAATCGGCAACGCGTGGGTTGGCACTCATCAAGAGATTCCTTGCTACGTTTGAAAGTGTGGGCGACGCAAAACCCTACTTGGCGGCGCCAAAACTGACAAGCGCGTTCTACCGACAGTCGCCAATGCTTGGCCCACAGGCCTGCGGGCACTAGACTGGCGGCCTTTTCACCACCTGATGTCGATGCTCGAACCATGGCCGCCAAAGTAGAACCGTTCTGGATACGCAAAACCCTCGATCAACTCGATCAGGAGGAATGGGAATCGCTGTGCGACGGTTGTGGTTTGTGCTGCCTGCAAAAGCTCGAAGACGAAGACGACAACAGCGTCTACTACACGCGTATCGCCTGCAAACTGCTGGACCTGAAAACCTGCCAGTGCACGGATTACCCGAACCGTCGCGACTTTGTGCCTGACTGCATTCAGCTCACACCGGGCAAGGCCGACGAGTTCAAATGGCTGCCGCCGACCTGCGGTTATCGCCTTGTCAGCGAGGGCAAGGATCTGCCGTTGTGGCATCACCTGGTCTGCGGCGACCGCGATGCCGTGCATCACGAACGTATTTCACAATCCGGGCGTATGCTCGCCGAAGGCAGCGTGCCGGAAGATGACTGGGAAGATCACCTGATTTTCCGCGCAGGTTAAGCGCCCAGCGAGTCAACGGTTCACCAAGGAGTGTGTATGGCTGTGGGATGGCGGCGGGCACTGGTCGTTGGGTTACTGGCCTTGAGTTCGCCCGTGTGGGCGGCGAAGAAGGTCGATCTGGATTACCACGTGCGCCTGTTGCCGCAAAGCGATCAGGCTGAAGTGCGCCTGACGTTGGCCCAAGGTTCGGCGGTCCGCAGCCTGGACTTCGACCTCGGCGACGGCAGCCATTACAGCGATTTCAAGGCCGATGGCCAATGGCAACTGACTCCGGGAAAACACACCCGTGGTGTGTGGCACCCGGCCGCTGACAAGTCGAGCCTGACCTACCGCGTCCGTATCAGCCATGGCCTCAAAACCGGTAGTTTTGACACGCGCATGACCCCGAACTGGGCGTTGATGCGCGGTGACGATCTGGTGCCGCCCGCCAGACTCGATCAGCAGGACGGCATCGAACTGGTGTCACGCCTCGAATTTGAATTGCCCAGCGGCTGGAAAAGTGTCGAAACCGCCTGGCCGCGAATCGGCAAGAACAAGTTCCGCATCGACAACGTTTCCCGCCTGTTCGATCGGCCCACGGGCTGGATGCTCGCTGGAAATCTTGGCAGTCGTCGCACCCGTCTCGGCGAAACCGAAGTCACCGTGGCCTCGCCGCAAGGGCAGGGCATGCGCCGCATGGATGTGCTGACGTTGTTGACGTTCGTCTGGCCGCAGGTGCAAGCCGTGTTCCCTCGTCATCCCACAAAGTTGCTGATTGTCGGCGCCAACGATCCGATGTGGCGGGGCAGTCTGGCGGCGCGAGAATCGATCTACGTCAACAGCCGGTTGCCGCTGGTCAGCGAAAGTGGCAGTAGCGCGCTGGTGCGGGAGTTGGCGCAGTTGTTCGGGCGGATCAACGACCAGCAGCGCAGTGACTGGATCAGCGAAGGCTTTGCCGAGTACTACGCCATCGAACTGGTGCGCCGCGCTGGTGGCATGAGCGATGAGCGTTACGATCAATTGCACCGTCGTCTGGTCAAGGACGGACAGAAAGTCACCACGCTGCGCGGCGAGCAGGTCAGCCCGGCGCAGGTTTCAAAAGCCGTGGTGTTGTTGCAGGAACTGGACCGCGAGATTCGCCTGAAGACGCGCAACAAGCGTTCGCTGGATGATGTGATGCGCGGGGCAATGCGGTTGGAGAGCATTGATACCAAGGAGTTTGTGCAGCTTTCAGAAAGTGTTATCGGTGATTCTTCAAAAGTCCTGGATACCGGGTTGCTGCAGTAAAGATCAAAAGATCGCAACCTTCGGCAGCTCCTACAGGTGTACACATCACCCTGTA
>NZ_JBSVXD010000366.1:0-2570 GCF_054070755.1 Pseudomonas sp. SDO5591_S426
GGAAAGCCCGCTCCCACAGGTTGGGATGGGGAACAAAAATAGTGGGAACACCCTAGAACCCTGTGGGAGCGGGCTTGCCCGCGATAGCGTCAGCTCAGTGACTAAATGACTTGCTGATCAACTCGTCCACCTCGGCAGTGCCGGGCGAAGTCGCCGGCCCCCACCGGGTCACCGCCAACGCCGCCGCCGCATTGGCCCGGCGCGCCGCCTCAAACGCCGACAACCCTTGCGCCAACCCGGCCACGAACACACCGGCATGAGCATCACCGGCACCGTTACTGTCCAAGGCTTCAACCTTGAATCCCGGCACATGCCTGCGCTCTGAACCCTGACTGATCCAACAGCCTTGCGGCCCGTCACGCACTACCATCAGCACCTCCTGCGGCAGATACCCGACCAGTCGATCCAATGCCTGAGCAATGTCCGTCGCACCGGTAATCTTCAGCGCTTCGACGCCGTTGCTGGTCCATACATCGATGCGCGGCAGCAGCGCCTGCATCAGCGGCGCATCCGGCGAATCCACCAACGGCCCCGGATCGAACACCACGTTGACGCCGTCCGCCAGCGCCAGCACCCAATCCACCAGCGCCTGCGCCTTGCCGACATGCAGCAGGCTGTAGCCGCTGACGTAGACAAAATCACCCGCCTCGGCCGCTACACTGGCCAGGTCCTGGGCGGTCAAATCACCCTCGGCGCCGATGTAGGACACGAAGCTGCGCTCCGCCGAAGCGTCCGTGATCGCGACGCACAAACCGGTATCGCGTTCGGCGCGATCAGCGATGCCGATGCGGATACCTTCCGCGTTCATCGCGTCGCGGGCCAGATCACCGAAACGCCCGGTGCCATGGCGACCGAGGTACACCACCGGCAACCCGTTGCGCTGGGCGGCGGCCATCACATTGAAGCCACCGCCGGCTTCGAAACTGGCGGACTGCGCCAGCACGTCGCCCCCGGCTTGCGGCAGTTTATCCACGGCCATGACCAGATCGATGATGACCTGGCCGGTGTGCAACATCTTAGGCATGAGCATTCTCGGTCAACGCAGCACGACGATCCTTCGCCCCGCCGAGTACACAATAAATCCCGCCAGCCACCACGAAGGTCACAATCCAGCCGAGGCCGTTATGCCCCAGCCACGAGTCGGACAGGAAGCCCTTGAACCAGACGTTTTCCGCCGTGGTGCCGATGGTGGTGAAGCTGAAACCCAACACGATGGCGATGGCCCACGCGCTGAATGCACGCCACTCGACGCCGCCGCGATACCAGTAGGCGCTGCTCGGGCTGACGTCCAGCAGATCCTTGGGGCTGTAGTAATGACGGTGAATCAGGTCGACCACGAAGATCCCGACCCACGCGGTAATCGGCACCGCCAGCAGGGAAATGAACGTGATGAACGGACCGTAGAAACTGTCGGCGATCAACATGAAATAAATCGAACCGGCGAAGATTGCGACGATGTCGACCACCACCGCGTAGACGCGTTTGACCTTGAGGCCGAGGGTCAACGTGGTCAAACCGGCGGAGTACACCGACAGGTTGTTCGACAGCAGCAAACCACCGAACGCGGTGATCAGGTACGGCACGGCCATCCAGGTCGGCAGCATGTCGCGGATCGCGATGATCGGGTCAGTGGCCTGGGCCAGATCGTTGTTGCCCACCGACAGCAAGCCGCCGAGGGTGATCAGCAACACCAGCGGAATCCCCGCACCGAACGCCGCCGACGCCACCAGGCGCACGGCTTTGACGCTGCGATGCTGATAGCGCGACATGTCCGCACCGGCGTTGGCCCAACCGATCCCGGTGCCGGCCGCCATCGTGCCGATGCCGATGATCATCGCGCTCATCGGCGCAGGCGTGGCGTTGAACACCGCGCTCCAGTCGATGGTGGCGCAGAGGAAGCCGCCGACCAGAATGTTCAGCGCGCCGAACACGTAGGTCGCCCACTTCTGGATGACCAGCAATGTGGCGTGACCGAGGCCGGAAACCGACAAGGTCAACAGCACGAAAATCGCGATGAACACCAGGGTCAGCAGCGGCGCGCTTTTCGCTTCCACTGGCGAGCCGAACAGGATCGAGCACAACGACAGCAGCACGAACGCGGCGGTGGTGGTGTTGACGGTTTCCCAACCCAGGCGCGACATCAGCGAGACCAGCGTCGGGCCGATATTGCCGCGTACGCCGAAGATGGCTCGCGACAGCGTCAGGCTCGGTGCGCGGCCGCGTCGACCAGCGATGGAGATGATCCCGACCACCGCGAAAGAACCGGCGGCACCAAGAATTGCGACAATGATTGCCTGCCAGATCGCCAAGCCGCGAAACGCCACGAGCGTCGCGCCCAGCGGTAGGCCGAGGATGGAAATGTTGGCGGCGAACCAGACCCAGAACAGCTGCAACGGATGACCATTGCACTCGGATTCCGGCACCGGCTCGATGCCTCGGGTTTCCAGTTGCCCGGCGTTCTGCCGGGCGTTCGATGAACTCATGAAAAATGCTCCTGTTGCCATTTTTGTGGTTGTGGGCAAGGTAGGAGCTGCCGAAGGCTGCGATCTTTTGATCTTGATTTTCAGCGA
>NZ_JBSVXD010000367.1:0-2547 GCF_054070755.1 Pseudomonas sp. SDO5591_S426
GCCTGCGGCAGCTCCTACAGGGGCTTCGTCTATTGGGTCGTGACAACGCCGCCCCGGTCCAATAGATTAGGCGACCTGAAAAAGCCCCCGTGCTTTCTCGCCCCAATTCAAGCTAAAAAAGTAGTGAAATTTCAATGTCCGATTCCAACACCGCTGAATCCGTAGTCACCCTGTCGTCCAAAGCGGAATACGAAAACTCCATCAATCTTTCACAACACGTGTCCCAGGCGAAAACCATCAGCGAGATGGTGCTGGACGCTTTCCAGTCCACCCGCGAAAGCGACCAGATCCGCGAACTGCGCGCCGCGATCCGCCAGGCCCACGACAGCTTCGACGATGACAAAGCCTACGAACTGATGGGCGAACTCAAGCAACTCAAGGACGCCGAGGCCGCCGACATCGCCGCCCTGGAAGACCTGAGCAGCAAGTTCTCGATCGGCCGCATCCTGTCCAGCTTCAAGGACGACCCGGCGTTCCAGGAAATCGTCTACGGCCTGGCCCTGAAAGTGCTGAACCAGACGCACCAGGCGATCAGCAACCCGAGCGGCGGCAAGAGCAAGGCCGCCAAGGCCAAGAAAGAAGTCGAAGTGTTCACCATCAGCAAGGACGGCATCAGCGTGACCTTGCCGCTGCGCACCCCGCGCTCGCGCCTGAGCGTCGACCGTGAAGCCCTGGAATTCCTCGGGTTCACCTTTGTCGGTGAAGGCGATGAGGCGGAGCTGGAAAGCGAGACGTTCCTGGACAATGCCGGGGCCGAACAAGCGGTCAACCGCAAGAACATCATCACCGCCCTGCAACAGCAGACCGCATTCGACGGCTACAGCATCGCCGCGCAGTAATTCCCGCCAGCGCATCAAGCGCCGCAACACCCAGAGCCCCGCCCCAGAGCGGGGCTTTTTATTGCCCGCGATTCCGGCGAATCCCCGATTACTCTTCCAGTATCAACGCCAGAACAACACTTCCCTTCCCCCATCAGCATCACGAGTCCGTCTGCGGGAAGCGTCGACTCACTTTCCAGCCCAAGACCTCAGTGGTGCGACTGCCGAGGTCATCATGAACACGCTCCCGCTCTACCGTCAGTTAGCCAATCATTACCTGGACGCCATCCGCAGCGGCACGTTGAAAACCGGCGAACGCATGCCTTCGATCCGCTTGATGATGGAGAAACATGCCGTCAGCCTGTCGACCGCCGTGCAGGTGTGCCGGGAGCTTGAGGACTATGGCGTGCTGGAAGCGCGGCCGCGCTCGGGCAACTACATCCGCCAGCCCGACACACCGGGCAAACCCGCGCTGATCGCCGTGCCACCGCCGCTGGATAGCGGTGTCTACGTCGGTATTCATGAGCAGGTGTCTTCGGTGCTCAAGGCCAGTCAGCGGGCGACGGTCAAGGTCAATTTCGCCAGCGCCTACTGCGCGCCGCAGCTCTATCCGCTCAAGACGCTGCAGGACAACATGATCAAGACGCTGCGCCAGGACTCACATGTGTTCGATACCACGGGGCCAACCAGTGGCAACATTGCGCTGCGCAATGTCCTTGCGCGTCGGATGCTGACCGCCAAAACCAACCTGACGGCCGAGCGCATCGTGATCACCAACGGCGCCACCGAAGCGATCAATCTGGCGTTGCGGGCCGTGACCCGCCCCGGTGACACCGTGGCCGTGGAGTCGCCGACTTTCTACGGCCTGCTGCAAATTCTCGAAAGCCTGAACCTGCGGGTGCTGGAAGTCCCGGCCTCGACCCACGCGGGGATTCACCTGCCGGCGCTCGAACATCTGCTGCAAGGCCCCGAGCGGATCAAGGCATTGATCGTCATGCCCAACCTGCACAATCCGCTGGGCAGCATCATGCCCGACACCCACAAGGCTCGACTGGTAAAACTGTGCGCCGAGCACGACACGGTGCTGATCGAGGACGATACCTACGGTGATCTGGTGGACACCGAGCAACCGCTGTCCACCCTCAAGCACTGGGACCGCACCGACAACGTGATCTATTGCGCTTCGCTGAACAAAACCCTGGCACCGGGCCTGCGCCTGGGCTGGATCAGCGCCGGCAAATGGCACGACCGCGTGGAAATGCTCAAGCACACCCAGTCCCGTGGTTGCGAAGCGTTGTCGCAATTGGCGGTCAGCGCGTTCATGGCAACACCCTCCTACGAACGCTACCTGCGACGCTTGAGGAAAACCCTGACGCAACAGCGCCAGCAGATGAGCGCGGCGATCACTCGCTACTTTCCCGACGGCACCCGAGTCACAAACCCTCAGGGCGGCACGCTGCTGTGGGTGGAATTGCCTGCGCAGCATTCGGCCATGGCGCTTTTTCATGAGGCGTTGAACGTTGGTATCCAGATTTCACCTGGGGATATCTTTTCCAATGCCAAGCGCTTCGGGAATTTTGTGCGAATTGGGTGTGGGACGCCGTATTCGCCGAGGATTGACGGGGCGTTGGAGACATTAGGCCGAATCCTGAAAAATCAGGGTTAACCACGAACCATAGGAGCTGCCGCAGGCTGCGATCTTTTGGTTTTGATTTTTTAAGATCAAAAG
>NZ_JBSVXD010000368.1:0-2519 GCF_054070755.1 Pseudomonas sp. SDO5591_S426
TGCGTATTCCCGTAGGAGCTGCCGCAGGCTGCGATCTTTTGAGCTTAATGCTTGCTGCCGCCAGCACAGGTTGGCGAGGCCGGAGCCGCGTCGATCTGTGCCCATTCCTCTGGCGTGTAGGTATGCAGCGCCAACGCATGGAACTCGCCCATCAGCTCGCCGAGCGTGCCGTAGACTTTCTGGTGGCGCTTGACCCGGTTCAGGCCTTCGAACTGCTCACTGACCACCACAGCCTTGAAATGGGTTTGCAACCCGCGGCTGTGCATGTGGCTTTCATCCAGCACCTGCAGATGCTGGGGCTGAAGCAGGCCAAGCGTCGATTCGATGCGTTGTTGCATGGTCATACCGAACTCCGCTTAAGGCTTTTTCTTGGCTGGTGCGGCGGCGCCTTTCGGCTCCAGCTCGGCAGTCATGTCAGCCAACAGTTTGTTGACCACAGGCACCGCGCTTTCCAGCTTGGCCTGGGTCATCTGGGCCGATTGCTGGGTCAGCTGCGGCATTTTTTCCAGGACTTTCTTGCCCAGTGGAGACTGGTAGAACGCAACCAGGTCCTTGAGCTCCGATTCGGTGAAGTTGGTGGTGTAGAGCTTGACCATGTCCGGTTTCAGCTTGTTCCAGCCGATGGCCTGGTCCAGCGCGGCGTTAGCCTTGGCCTGGTAGGTTTCCAGTACGGCTTTTTTCGATTCCGGGGCTTTGGTTTGCTGGAAGCGCTGGGCAAACATCTGCTGAACCTGCATGTACACCGGAGTGCCCAATTTGTCAGCATGCGCCAGGGTCAGGAAAGCCTCGGCACTGGCGTTGTGGCTGGCGGTATCGGCAAAAACCTGGCCGCTGGCACAAACCAATGCAACCGCGGTACAGATGGCACGAAGACGAGTCATCGAGTTTCCTTTTCTAGCAGGCGAGGTAAAACCCCAAGGACGTCCATTCTGCGCCTAAAAAAGTGTGTCACTCAACCCCAAGCCTTGTCGCGCCTGATTTAGAGGGGTTCAATGGTCAGAATCGAGACTGATGGAACCCCGGCCGTCGATCACGGCCTAAACTGCGCAATCACCTACAGGAGTGTGACCGATGAGCCGTATCGAAACCGACAGCCTTGGCCAGGTTGAAGTCCCGGATGAAGCCTACTGGGGCGCTCAGACGCAACGCTCACTGGTCAACTTTGCCATTGGCAACGAACGCATGCCGCTGGCGGTGCTGCATGGCCTGGCGCTGATCAAGAAAGCCGCGGCTCGGGTCAACGACCGCAACGGCGATTTGCCTGCCGACATCGCCCGGCTGATCGAACAAGCCGCCGACGAAGTGCTCGAAGGCCAGCATGACGATCAGTTCCCGCTGGTGGTCTGGCAGACCGGCAGTGGTACCCAGAGCAACATGAACGTCAACGAAGTGATCGCCGGCCGCGCCAACGAACTGGCCGGCAACCCGCGTGGCGGCAAGTCGCCGGTGCATCCCAACGATCACGTCAATCGCTCCCAGAGCTCCAATGACTGCTTCCCCACCGCCATGCACATCGCCGCTGTCCAGGCCGTGCAGCAGCACCTGCTGCCGGCGATTAGCGAGTTTTCGGGCGGTCTGGCGGAGCTGTCGGCGCGCCACATGAAACTGGTCAAGACCGGCCGCACGCACATGATGGATGCCACGCCGATCACCTTCGGCCAGGAAATCTCGGCGTTCATCGCGCAACTCGACTACGCCGAACGGGCAATCCGCAGCGCCCTGCCAGCGGTGTGTGAACTGGCCCAAGGCGGTACGGCGGTCGGCACCGGGTTGAATTCGCCGCATGGTTTTGGTGAGGCCATCGCTGCTGAACTGGCAGCCCTCTCCGGCCTGCCGTTCATCACCGCACCGAACAAGTTCGCCGCCCTCGCGGGTCACGAACCGCTGACCACGCTGTCCGGCGCGCTGAAAACCCTCGCCGTGACGCTGATGAAAATCGCCAACGACTTGCGCCTGCTGGGCTCCGGGCCTCGCGCCGGTTTCGCAGAAGTGAAACTGCCGGCCAACGAACCCGGCAGTTCGATCATGCCCGGCAAGGTCAACCCGACCCAGTGCGAAGCGCTGTCGATGCTGGCGTGCCAAGTGTTGGGCAACGACGTCGCCATCGGCTTCGCTGCGAGCCAGGGCCATTTGCAGTTGAACGTGTTCAAACCGGTGATCATCCACAACCTGCTGCAATCGATCCGTCTGCTGGCCGATGGCTGCAGTAACTTCCAGCAGCATTGCATCGCCGGGCTGGAGCCGGACGCCGGGAAAATGGCTGAGCATCTGGAGCAAGGTTTGATGCTGGTGACGGCGTTGAACCCGCACATTGGTTATGACAAATCGGCGGAGATTGCCAAGAAGGCTTACAGCGAAGGGCTGACCTTGCGCGAAGCTGCACTTCAGCTGGGGTATCTGACTGATGAAGAGTTTGATGCGTGGGTAAGGCCGGAGAATATGTTGGAGGCTGGGGCCAAAGGCTAAGATTTGCATTGCAGCGAAAATATCGCAGCCTGCGGCAGCTCCTACAGAAATAC
>NZ_JBSVXD010000369.1:0-2462 GCF_054070755.1 Pseudomonas sp. SDO5591_S426
AACGATAACGCGCCCTGTCTGAATAACGGCGTTATCTGGACGTTCTTCGCGAGCAGGCTCGCTCCTACAGAGTTCTTCGCACGAACGCAAAGCCTGGCGGTCGTAAACTTCACAAGCCCTTCGCCCATGTGGAGTTGTAATGAGCCAGGACGTCCTGACCACCGAAACCAACCGCCGCCAGTTGCAGCAGATCATCGCCGGTCTGTCCGACGGGGTGATTGTGCTCGACCCCGACCAGAGCATTCTCTGGGCCAATGACGCAGCGCTGGCCATGCACGGCGTCGAGCGGGTCAGCGATCTGGGCGCAGATGCCAAGGCCTATGCCAAGCGCTTTGCCCTGCGCTATCGCAATAATCATGTGGTGCCCGCCGACAGCTATCCCGTCAATCGAGTCGCGCGGGGCGAGACCTTCAGTGACGTGCTGGTGCAGGTCACCTCCTTGGCAGGTGAAGACGAGCGCACCTGGTTCCACAGAGTGCGCAGCCTGGTGTTGGCCGACAGCCGTGACGAGCCGGAATCGCTGGTGCTGATCATGGACGACGTTACCGATTGGGCCAGCGCCGAGCAGCGTTTCGAGAAAACCTTCGCCGCCAATCCGGCGCCGGCGGTGATCTGTCGCCTCAGCGATTTGCGCTACATCAAGGTCAATCCCGGCTTCCTCGAGATGACCGGTTATGCCCGCGATCAGGTGATCGGCACGTCCACCTATGAACTGGACGTGCTGGAACAGGCCGAAAACAAGGACCTGGCCAAGCAACGCTTGCGCGAAGGCACGACCATCCCGCAGATGCAGGCCGAGTTGCGCATGGCCGACGGTGGTAGCAAACAAGTGATCGTCGCCGGTCAGCCGCTGGAACTCAACGACGAGGCTTGCATGCTGTTTTCCTTCGTCGACATGGAGCCACGACACAAGGCCGAAATGGCTCTGCGCCAAAGCGAGGAACGCTTTGCCAAGGCGTTCCGCCTGTCGCCGGTGCCGATTCTGGTTTGCGGGGCGGGCGATCAGTTGGTGCTGGATGTCAATGAAGCGTTCCTCGATACCCTCGGTTATCCTAGCGAAGAGGTCCTCGGCGAAAGCATCGCGCAGATCGATTTTATCGATGACAAAGGTGCCAGAACCCGGCTGTTCGCAGCGCTCGAGAAGACCGGAAGCCTGGATCGCATCGATGTGCGGGTGCGCAAAAAGGACGCTGGGTTGATCGATTGTGCCGTGTCGGCGGACACAGTGAATATTCAGGATTACCCCTGCTACCTGCTGGTGTTGATGGACATCACCGAGCGCAAGCGAACCGAGCTGGAACTGGTGTCGGCGATTGAAGAGGTGATGAAAGACGCCTCGTGGTTCAGTCGTACGCTGATCGAAAAGCTCGCCAACGTGAAAAACGTCAACTCACCACAATTGCCCAGCGTGTCCTTCACCGATTTGACGGCCCGGGAGCGCGATGTACTGGGCCTGATCTGCGAAGGCCTGGCCGACAAGGAAATCGCCGCACGGCTCAAACTGGCTCCGAACACGGTGCGCAATCATGTGGCGACGGTGTATTCCAAGTTGGATGTGCACAGCCGAAGCGAGGCGATTGTCTGGGCGCGGGAGCGCGGTCTGTTTTCCGGCGCAGGGCGATCCAAGGGCCAGCGGTAAGGTGCAAATGCACTAATGATCGGGGTGCAATTTAGTGTGTTGCTCGGGTGGGGCGGTTCTTAGGCTGGAACGGTGCGACAGGTATCTGCGGATCGCCTGGATGCCCCTACGAAACCGCTGAAGGAACCGCCTGATGAATGTGCAATACGGTGTTTCACGCCGCCGGGGTCAATCGCAATGATGACGCTGGCACAGCTGCGAATGCTGATCGAAAGCAGTTTTTCACCTCGAGCCTGTGACTGCAGCATCACCGGCGATCATTCGTTGACCGTGAAGCTCTACCACCCGGTGTCGGGGCAGGTGGATCTGGTGGTCAGTGGCTTGAACATGGCGAAGCTGCAGTCAACCGATGCGGCCGCTGCGCTGATCGAGGAACTGCGCTATGAACTGGAGAGCAATACCCTGCATCGCCCTGATTCGGTGATGTAAGAACTGCCAGATTTTCAGGGCATTGCTCAATGATTTCGCTATAAGTGTTCCTTCGATATTTTTTTATGACAGGTGTGAGGATTTTGCACGCCGGTTCTGTTGTCACAAAAAATGTGTCGTTCACTTATCGCGGGTCAACCTATGAAAACTCTTGGGAAACGCGTTTGTACATGTGTGTCGCTGGCATTCTGCGTGGCGATTCTCGGTGGCTGTGCCAGTCCGCCGCCGCCACCTCCCGCCGCGCCGCCGCCACCTCCCGTGCGCACCTGCCAGGACCCTATGGATAAAACCGATGTGATGGGGGATGTGCGTGGCGAAAACGGCGAGGTGACGCGAGTCACTACCACTACGCGCTGTGTGACGCAGTAACGCGGGAAACTGGACAATATCCCTG
>NZ_JBSVXD010000370.1:0-2236 GCF_054070755.1 Pseudomonas sp. SDO5591_S426
CATGACCTTGTAGGAGCTGCCGAAGGCTGCGATCTTTTTTGTGCGGGCAAAAACACTTGCCCACAAAAAAGCCCCGCTTTTGAGGGCGGGGCTTTTTACTAAAGCAAGTACAAGTTAGATAACTTGAACTTCTTCAGCTTGCATGCCTTTCTGACCGCGGGTAGCGATGAAAGAAACCTGTTGGCCTTCTTTCAGGCTTTTGAAGCCGTCGGATTGGATAGCTTTGAAGTGAACGAACAGGTCGTCACCGGATTGTGGAGTGATGAAGCCGAAGCCTTTTTCATCGTTGAACCACTTAACGGTACCGGTTTGGCGATTAGACATGGTGTAACTCCTTGAACAAAGATAACTGCGACTCAGGAAGAACCCTGGCCGAGACTGAGTGCAAAGAGCAGGAAAAATTCTTGTAGATGGTTGGATCGAAATTCAACATATCGTGTAGAGATTCTCAGTGACACAAGCAGCACAGTGGCGCCACCTTAACCCTTTTTCCGGGACGTGCCAATGCTTCTTGCGAAGGTTTCTCGGTTTTCATGATCGACGGTGCATCGTATTGCTTCGAAGCTGCGCAAATCCGGCAGTATCGTCGAGAATTGTGTCCGGCACTTTGAACCCGGCGGCGCGCCCCGGTAAGATGCCGGACAGATTTTTCCACCTCGCTATTCAGGACACCCGCCATGAGCATCAAATCGGACAAGTGGATTCGCCGCATGGCGCAAGAGCACGGCATGATCGAGCCCTTCGTAGAGCGCCAGGTGCGTGGCAGCGACGATAGCCGTGTGATCTCCTACGGCGTGTCGAGCTACGGCTACGATGTACGTTGCACGAATCATTTCAAGGTGTTCACCAACATCAATTCGGCCATCGTCGACCCGAAAAACTTCGACGCCGGCAGCTTCGTCGATATCCACAGCGACGTGTGCATCATTCCGCCGAACTCCTTCGCCCTGGCCAGCACCGTCGAATATTTCCGCATCCCGCGCAATGTATTGACCATCTGCCTGGGTAAAAGCACCTACGCGCGCTGCGGCATCATCGTCAACGTGACACCGCTCGAGCCTGAGTGGGAAGGGCACGTGACCCTGGAGTTCTCGAACACCACCAACCTGCCGGCGAAAATCTACGCCAACGAAGGCGTGGCGCAGATGCTGTTCCTTGAGTCTGACGAAGAATGTGAAGTGTCCTACAAGGACCGTGGCGGCAAGTACCAGGGCCAGCGTGGCGTCACCCTGCCGCGCACCTGAGTCAGCCGTCTGACAAACCGTGGGAATTCCTGAGCGAGCGTACACTCTATGGAGTGTACTGCTCCGATTCGCGCAAGGCGGATCGGGCCATCGCTCAGGAGTGCGTTATGAAGATCGATCCGCGAATAAGTGCCGAACTGGCAAGGCTTGAACCCAATCAAGTGGGCGTGCTGGCCTGGTCCTTGTTGGCGCATCCCTCGGTCGTCCAGGCTGGCGGGATCCCCGGTCAACCCGACCCCGATACCCCGAACGAGCAACCTACCGAGCCTGGCGAGCCAACGTTGCCGGATGAACCGCCTCCTGCCCCTGTCGCCTGAATCCCGCTTTTGACAAGGTCAGTGCCCCGAGGTCGTTTTCGATCTAGGGGCGCTGGCCTTGTTTGCGTTTTCCGTTTATCAAACGGTCGCCGTTTTCAGCTCTGATCCTGACTTCTCATATTCGGAAATAAGTGTGTTCGCCGTTGAAACCAATCGGCGGAACAGCCGTGTTTTCATTTCGGCCTTCCACGCGCCCAAGGCTTTATGCAAAGGCCCGCGCACAACAATATGAAAAAGGAATTTCAGGATGAGTACGAATCGAACAGGACGTTTGAGTGCCGATGTGATCGCTGCGAACGGAACTATGGAGTTTCAGGTGACGCAAGGGCTCTATTACTACGAGCGCAATGGTCTGCACTGTATCGAGGCCAGTAACGGCGGAGGGAAGGAGTTTTACGTGTATCTGCCGGTCGGAATCCAAACTGGAAACTTCGGTTTGGGGCTGAGTGAACGGTCACCCATGATTATTCATGTGACAGATAGTTCGGAAGCGGAGCTGTATCGAGGCACGCTTGAGCTGACAGTGGGCGGGGATGCGCAATTTGCCGGTAGCTTCAGCGGGCTGGATGCCGATGGCGTGCAGGTAGAGAACGGCAGTTTCAGGCTGGAGTACGAAGCGAGTAATTAATTCTGTAGGAGCTGCCGCAGGCTGCGATCTTTTGGCTTTTTCAAGAT
>NZ_JBSVXD010000371.1:0-2230 GCF_054070755.1 Pseudomonas sp. SDO5591_S426
GTTCACCTGTAGGAGCTGCCGCAGGCTGCGATCTTTTCATTTGCCACACCCGATTTTTCTGGTATTTGATTGAGCCTTTCCCTCCGGCAAAAGGATTTCCTCATGAGCTACCGCACACTGGGTCATTCGGGCCTGCAAGTTTCTACCCTGACCCTGGGCACGATGATGTTCGGCGAACAGACCAGCACCGAAGATTCCCTGCGAATCATCGACAAGGCCTGGGACCAGGGCATCAATTTCATCGACACCGCCGACGTCTACACCAACGGCCGCTCCGAAGAAATCGTCGGCGAGGCCATCGCCAGTCGCCGTCATGAATGGGTGCTGGCGACCAAGGTCGGCTTCGGCCCGGTGGACGGCGTGCCGAACCGCAGCGGCTTGAGCCGCAAGCACATTTTCAACGGTCTCGAAGCCAGCCTGACGCGTTTGGGCACCGACTACCTCGACATCTATTACCTGCACCGCGAAGACCACAACACCCCGCTTGAGGTGACGGTATCGGCCATCGGCGATTTGATTCGCCAGGGCAAGATTCGCTATTGGGGCCTGTCGAATTACCGTGGCTGGCGCATCGCCGAAGTGATTCGTATCGCCGACAAACTCGGGGTTGACCGGCCGGTGATCAGCCAGCCGTTATACAACATCGTCAACCGCCAGGCTGAAACCGAGCAGATCACCGCCGCGCAAAACTACGGCCTCGGTGTCGTGCCATATAGTCCTTTGGCCCGTGGTGTGCTCAGCGGCAAGTACGCACCAGACGCGAAACCGGAGGCCAACAGCCGCGCCGGGCGCCAGGACAAACGCATCCTCGAAACCGAATGGCGCGTCGAATCCCTGCGCATTGCCCAGCAGATCCAGCAATACACCGAGCAACGCGGTGTGGGCATCGTCGAATTCGCCATTGCCTGGGTGCTGAACAACAGCGCCGTCACCTCGGCCATAGTCGGCCCGCGCACAGAAGCGCAGTGGGATGCCTACACTAAGGCGCAGGCGGTGAAGATCACGGCTGAAGACGAGGCGTTCATAGATTCGCTGGTGACACCGGGGCATGCGTCGACACCGGGGTTCAATGATGTGAGCCATTTTGTGTCGGGCCGTAAAATCACGTAATACCTGACGACATATGTACCCTGTGGGAGCTGGCTTGCCAGCGATGCGGTTGCCCATTCAAAGCCGAAGTTGGCTGATAGACCGCTATCGCTGGCAAGCCAGCTCCCACAGGTTAGGTATTGATTGATCGGTCAATGTCCGGCTGAAAAAACACGTATCCTCTGCGCCCGTTTCACACTCACTCAAAATCACGCGAGGACAGCTTGTCTAAAGGTATCGCTCTATCGGTTTCAGCCTCGGTGCTGTTTGCCGTCATGTATTACTACACCTCGCTGCTCACCCCTTTGAGCGGCGTGGAAATTTTCGGCTGGCGCATGCTGCTGACGGTACCCTGCATGACCGTATTCATGCTGGTGTCCGGGGAATGGCGGCGTGTGGTCGACCTGCTGCGGCGGATCGGTGCGCAACCAAAGTTGATTGCAGGTTTGTTGCTTTCGTCGGCGCTGCTGGGCGTACAACTCTGGTTGTTCATGTGGGCGCCGCTCAACGGCTACAGCCTCGATGTGTCGCTGGGCTATTTCCTGTTGCCGCTGGCCATGGTGCTGACCGGGCGCATCGCCTACGGCGAACGCCTGTCGTACCTGCAAAAAGTCGCGGTGTTTTTCGCCAGCCTTGGCGTGATCAATGAGTTGTATCAGGTCGGTGGTTTTTCCTGGGCCACGCTGGTGGTGGTCATCGGTTATCCGCTGTACTTCGTGCTGCGCAAATGGCTGAAGACCGACAACCTCGGCGGGCTGTGGCTGGACATGACCCTGATGCTGCCGATCGCCTACTGGTTCGTACACGGTGGCGAGCAAGGCTTCGGCGTGTTCGATCAGTACCCGGCGCTGTCCTGGCTGATCCCGTTGCTCGGTCTGATCAGTGCGTCGGCACTGGTCGTCTACATCATCGCCAGTCGCTTGCTGCCGTTCAGCCTGTTTGGCTTGTTGAGTTATGTGGAGCCGGTGCTGTTGCTCGGTGTGGCGTTGTTGCTGGGGGAAAGCATCAAGCCGACTGAATGGCTGACGTACATTCCGATCTGGATGGCGGTGCTGGTGTTGGTGTTTGAAGGGTTCAAGCATTTGATGCGACAGCGCAGGCCTTAAAAGCAAAAGATCGCAGCCTTCGGCAGCTCCTACAG
>NZ_JBSVXD010000372.1:0-2192 GCF_054070755.1 Pseudomonas sp. SDO5591_S426
GTGTAAAACTGTAGGAGCTGCCGAAGGCTGCGATCTTTTGACTTTTGGGGCTTACAACACGGATGCCGTCTGCGGCAATTTCGGCTGGCGATACAGGTCCAGCAGCACCTGATCCAGAACCGACGATGCACCGAACGGGGCCTTGTCGTTGAGGATCGCCACCACCGCCCAGGTATTGCCGTTGACGTCGCGGCTGAAACCGGCGATGGCGCGCACGGTGTTCAGGGTGCCAGTCTTGACGTGGGCTTCACCGCGCATCGCGGTGGTCTTCAGGCGTTTGCGCATGGTGCCGTCGGTGCCGGCAATCGGCATCGAGCTGATGTACTCGGCCGCGTAAGGGCTGTGCCACGCAGCTTGCAGCATCGAAGCCATTTCCCGGGCGCTGACGCGTTCGGCGCGGGACAGGCCGGAGCCGTTCTCCATCACCAGATGTGGCGCGGTGATGCCTTTCTTCGCCAGCCACTGGCGCACTACGCGCTGGGCAGCCTTGGCGTCATCGCCATCGGCGTCGGTGCGGAATTTCTGCCCCAGGCTCAGGAACAGCTGCTGGGCCATGGTGTTGTTACTGTACTTGTTGATGTCGCGGATGATTTCCGCGAGGTCCGGCGAGAACGCCCGTGCCAGCACCTTGGCGTCTTTCGGCGTTGGCGCCAGCACATCCTTGCCCTGAATGCTGCCACCCAGCTCTTTCCAGATCGCACGAACGGCGCCAGCGGTGTAGGTCGCGTGGTCGAGCAGCGACAGGTAAGTCTGCGAGCTGCAGCCTTCACCCAACTGACCGCCGACCGTCACGGTCACGCTGCCATCGGCCTGAGGCACCGGGTTGTAGCGCACGCCACCGGTGCATTGCTTGGAGTTGAGGGCCTTGACCTGATTGTCGATGCGGATGCTGGCGATCGGCGGTTCAACGGAGACCAGCACCTTGCCCGAATCATTACGTGCAACGAATCGCAGGGCCTTGAGGTTGACCAGCAGCGCATCGGGCTTGACCAGGAACGGCTTGTTCTCGTCGTTGCCGTCGTCGTTGAACTCGGGCAGTTGCGGTTGCACGAAGAAGTTCTTGTCCAGCACCAGGTCGCCGGTGACCTGGGTTACGCCGTTGGCGCGCAGGTCGCGCATCAGCAGCCAGAGTTTTTCCATGTTCAGCTTCGGATCACCGCCACCCTTGAGGTAGAGGTTGCCGTTGAGGA
Source organism: Pseudomonas sp. SDO5591_S426 (assembly GCF_054070755.1). Lineage (NCBI taxonomy): Bacteria > Pseudomonadati > Pseudomonadota > Gammaproteobacteria > Pseudomonadales > Pseudomonadaceae > Pseudomonas > Pseudomonas sp. SDO5591_S426. The sequence goes on from NZ_JBSVXD010000372.1 coordinate 1,191, forward strand.
TGCCGCCGCTGAGGGTGCCATCGGTGTAGAACTCGGTTTTCCACTGGTGATTCGGGCCGAGCATTTCCAGCGCCGCATAAGTGGTGACCAGCTTCATGGTCGACGCCGGGTTGACCGACACGTCGGCGTTGAAAATGGTCGGAGTGCCGGGGCCGGTGAGCGGAATCATCACCAGCGACAGGGCGTTGTCCTGCAACTTGCTGGCCTTGAGGGCTTTTTCAACGTTGGGCGACAGAGCGGTGTTGATCGGTTCAGCGGAAACGGGGAGGGCCAGCGGCAAAAGAAGGCTGGCCAGCAGCAATGGACGCAACGATTTGATCATGTGAAATAAAACCCTACAGCCGAGGGGGAAAAGACGAGGGCATGAACATGAAAGCCCTCCGCGGTCATGAAAGTGTCGGCATTATGCCCCAAGGTGTCGTGGCTTGTGCCGTGCCTTGGCCTTCTAATCCGCTATTTTTTTACCGGCGGTAGGCTGCGGCCGTTCAGAGACGGGCAATTGGCGGCTTAAACTGCTAAAGTGCCGGCCGTTATTACTTAAGAGGATTGTTCCAATGGCGACTAACCGTTCCCAGCGTCTGCGCAAAAAACTGTGCGTCGATGAATTTCAAGAGCTGGGTTTCGAGCTGAACCTGGATTTCAAAGAAGATTTGGCTGATGAAGCCATTGATGCTTTCCTCGATGCGTTCCTTAAAGAAGCCATGGAAGCCAACGGTCTGGGTTATGTTGGCGGCGACGACTACGGTCTGGTTTGCCTGCAGAAGCGTGGCTCGGTCAGCGCTGAACAACGCGCCGCCGTTGAAGCCTGGCTCAAAGGCCGCACCGAGCTGACCAGCGTTGAAGTCAGCCCGCTGCTGGACGTCTGGTACCCGGAAAAGCCGATCAATCCGGTAGCTTGATGTTCTGAAAAACGGCGACCCGAGGGTCGCCGTTTTTTTAGGATCAAAGGATCGCAGCCTCGTTGCACTCGACAGCTCCTACAAGGGAATGCGATCTCCTGTA
>NZ_JBSVXD010000373.1:0-2156 GCF_054070755.1 Pseudomonas sp. SDO5591_S426
TACATATGTTGACTGGCACACCGCATTCGCGAGCAAGCCCGCTCCCACATTGATCGAGGCGTTCGCGCTACGGTCTATCCCAGTAAGGCACCTCGCCAAAGCACTCAACAAAGTAATCAATTACCGTCCTGACCTTCACCGACAAGCGTCGGCTGCCCGGCCAGAGCACGGCGATCTGCTGCGGTTCCAGGCTGTTAGACACCTGATAGTTCCTCAGCACCGGCACCAGCCTGCCGTTGCGCACCGCTTCACCGATCAACCATGACGGAAACATCACCAGCCCCAAGCCCTGCTCGGCGGCTTGCGTCAGGGTGTCGGCGTGGTTGCCGGTGATCGGCCCTTTCACCGAGTACGGCGTCCACTGTTGCTGGCCCTCGCGAAAAAACCAGCGTTGCAGCCCGGACACGCCTTTGTAGGCCAGGCACTGATGTTTGGCGAGGTCGTCAGGATGTTGCGGCGTGCCGCGGCGATCCAGGTAAGCCGGACTTGCCGCGACCTGAAAACGCTGGGGCGCCAGAACCCGCGCCTGCATGCTTGAGTCGTGCAGCGGGCCGATGCGAAACAGTAGATCCGCACCTTCCTGCAACGGTGCGACGTAGCTGTCGGTTTGCTGGATATCCAGTTGCAGCTTCGGATAGCGCGCGCACAACTGCCCCAGCCACGGCGTCAGATGCCGCTCTCCGAACACCACCGGCGCGTTGATCCGCACCAGCCCGCTTGGTTCGCTTTGCTGTTCCTGCAACGCCTGTTCGGCTTCCTCCAGTTGCACCAGCACCAATCGCGCGTGATCACCCAGCACTCGCCCGGCCTCGGTGGGCGTCACGGCGCGGGTATGGCGGTAGAGCAATTGCTGGCTCAGGGCTTGTTCCATCAATTGGATCTGTCGGGAAATCGAAGAGGGCGCCAGACCCTCACGGCGCGCGACTTCGGAAAAACTGCCATGGTCGAGCACCGCGACAAACAGCCGAAGTGCCTTGAATCCCAGTTCGTTGAGGCCGTGCATGGTGAGTCCTGCTGTGCGAGTTGCGCAAAAGTGTTGTCTGGATGCTCCCATTTATCGCACAGCAACGCCAACCGATAATGCGCGCCATGTTTCCTTTAACGGAGTTTTCTTATGCAGTCTTCCTCTCTCGACAACGTTGGTGCAGTAGCGACGCCCGTTACCCGGCCAGGGCTGCGGCTGTTGCTGCTGCCGCTGGTGATTCTGGCCGGCATGGGCCTGTCCGTGGAGGCCGGTTTGCTCGGACCGTTGGGCGTTCAGGTCGGGCACTTGTGGGCGACCTTGAGCATTTTCGGCGTCGGCTCGGCGATCCTGTTTTTCCTGTTGCTGCTCAGCGGCCCGCAGAAGGGGCCGGCCCTGAGCGAACTGCCGCGCTGGCAATTGATCGGCGGTTTTCTCGGGCCGGTCTATGTGGTGGTGCTGACGTTGGCGACGCCGCATATCGGTATTGCGATGACCATGATCGCAATTCTTTCCGGGCAGGTCGGCAAAAGTGTGCTGATCGACCATTTCGGCTGGTTCGGCGCCACCCGTAAAAAGGTTAACGCTGAACGCTGGCTGGCCTTGCTGCTGATTGTTGCGGCGCTTGTTCTGATTGCTCGGGGGTAATGATGAGTCTGATTATTTTGTTGGCGGTGGTCGTGGCGGCTGGCGCGGTTTTGAGTGTGCAAGCGGCGATTAATGGGCGTTTGGGCGAGACGGTCGGTGTGTTGCGCAGCAGTTTGCTGACCTTCGTGGTGGGCGCGGTGTTGACCGGGTTGCTGATTGTGTTTTTCGAGCCGGCCCATGCGGTGAGCCTGCTGGAGGTGCCGAAGTGGCAGCTTGGCGGGGCGTTGTTTGGGGTGGTCTACATGATGGTCATGGTCGGCGCGGTGCCGCGGGTGGGGACTGCGGTGGCGACGGTGGCGGTGATTGTCGGGCAGTTGGGGATGGGGATGTTGATCGATAATTTTGGCTGGTTGGGGAATCCGGCTATCGAGTTGTCGGGGAGTCGGGTGTTGGCGATGGTGCTTTTGGGGTTGGCGCTTGTGTTCATGTATCGCAGTAGTCGGTGTGCGGTTTGACCTTGGCGGCCTCTGGGCCGACCAGGCTCCTGGGGTTTTGTGTACATATCCGTTGCTGCGGTAACGGCGGCTTAGGGTTTCGCCCTTACGGC
>NZ_JBSVXD010000374.1:0-2152 GCF_054070755.1 Pseudomonas sp. SDO5591_S426
GGAACGATCATTGTGGAGACTAAGGGATGAAAACCCTCTGGCAACACTGCCACGTCGCAACCATGGCGCAAGGCGTCTACTCGATCATCGAGGATGCGGCCATCGTGACGTCCGGTGCGCTCATAGAGTGGATCGGCCCGCGCGCTGAACTGCCGGCGGGCGAGTACCCGGCGGTCAATGATTTGAACGGGGCCTGGGTCACGCCGGGCCTGATCGACTGCCACACCCACACGGTGTTCGGCGGTAACCGCAGCGGTGAATTCGAACAGCGTCTGCAAGGCGTCAGCTACGCGGAAATTGCCGCTGCCGGCGGCGGCATCGCCAGCACCGTACGCGCCACCCGCGCCGCCAGCGAAGACGAGTTGTTCGCAAGCGCCGCCAAGCGCCTGAAAAGCCTGATGCGCGATGGCGTCACCAGCATCGAGATCAAGTCTGGCTACGGTCTGGACCTGGCCAACGAACGCAAGATGCTGCGCGTGGCCCGCCGCCTCGGCGCCGAACTGCCGGTCAGCGTGCGCAGCACTTGTCTGGCGGCTCACGCCTTGCCGCCGGAGTACAAGGATCGCGCCGATGACTACATCGATCACATCTGCACCGACATGCTCCCGGCGCTCGCTGCCGAAGGACTGGTGGACGCAGTGGATGCATTCTGTGAATACCTGGCGTTCTCGCCTGCTCAGGTCGAGCGCGTCTTCATCACCGCTCAGGAACTGGGCTTGCCGGTGAAGCTGCACGCCGAGCAATTGTCGTCGTTGCACGGTTCGAGTCTGGCGGCGCGTTACCACGCGTTGTCCGCCGATCACCTGGAATTCATGACCGAAGACGACGCCATTGCCATCGCCGAATCCGGCACCGTCGCCGTGCTGTTGCCCGGCGCTTTCTACTTCCTGCGCGAAACCCAATTGCCGCCGATGGATGCCCTGCGCAAACACGGCGTGAAAATCGCCATCGCCAGCGACCTCAACCCCGGCACCTCGCCAGCGCTGTCGTTGCGCTTGATGCTGAACATGGCTTGCACCTGTTTCCGCATGACCCCGGAAGAAAGCCTGGCGGGCGCAACGATTCATGCCGCTACTGCTTTGGGCATGGCCGACACCCACGGTTCGCTTGAGGCGGGCAAGTTTGCGGACTTCGTCGCCTGGCAAATCGATCGTCCGGCCGACCTGTGTTACTGGCTGGGCGGCGACCTGGAAAAACGCGTCGTGCGCCACGGCGTCGAAACGAGTCTGTAGGAGATCTGTTGTGGACAAGGTTCTGAACTTCAAACAAGGCCGCGTGCCGCTGCTGATCAGCATGCCCCACGCCGGTGTGCGCCTGACGCCTGCGGTCGAAGCCGGGCTGATCCCCGACGCGAAAAGCCTGCCGGACACCGACTGGCACATCCCGCAGCTTTACGACTTCGCTGCCGAACTGGGCGCCAGCACCCTGGCCGCCGAGTACTCGCGGTTTGTCATCGACCTGAATCGTCCGTCTGACGACAAACCGCTGTACGTTGGCGCCACCACCGGCCTGTATCCGGCGACATTGTTTGACGGTATTCCGTTGTTCCGAGAAGGGCTGGAGCCTTCGAAAGAAGAACGCGCGACGTATCTGGAAAAGGTCTGGACGCCTTATCACAGCACCCTGCAAAACGAACTGGCGCGCCTCAAGGCCGAGTTCGGCTATGCGCTGCTGTTCGATGCGCACTCGATCCGCTCGATCATTCCGCATCTGTTCGACGGCAAGCTGCCGGACTTCAACCTCGGCACCTTCAACGGCGCCAGTTGCGATCCACAGCTTGCCACTCAACTGGAAGCGATTTGTGCCGGCCATCCGGATTACAGCCATGTGCTGAACGGGCGCTTCAAGGGCGGCCACATCACCCGGCACTACGGTAATCCGGCCGAGAACATCCATGCCGTGCAACTGGAGTTGGGGCAGTGCACGTATATGGAAGAGTTTGAGCCGTTCCGCTATCGGCCGGATCTGGCGGAGCCGACGAGGGTGGTGTTGAAGGAGTTGCTGCAAGGGTTGTTGGCTTGGGGCCAACAGCACTACAAGAGCTGAAGATCAAAAGATCGCAGCCTTTGGCAGCTCCTACAGGGGGGATTCGCGTTTCCCTGTAATTGGATGGACTCGCCCAAGCCGAGGCGTCAATGCGCCACGGTGGCAG
>NZ_JBSVXD010000375.1:0-2099 GCF_054070755.1 Pseudomonas sp. SDO5591_S426
CTTTTGATCTTCAAAGCAAAGTCAAAAGATCGCAGCCTTCGGCAGCTCCTACGAGGGTCGCGCAGCTCCCCTCTTGTCGCAAAACAAGAATAAGGAACCGTCATGTTCGATATCAGCACGTTCCCCAAAGCCGATGCCGTCCGCCGGGCTGCACAATTGAGTCAAGACGACTACCACCGCCTGTATCGCGAATCCATTGAACACCCCACTACATTCTGGGCCGAACAAGCCACCCGCTTCCTCGACTGGAGCAAGCCGTGGGACACCGTCCAGCGCTATGACCTGAAAACCGGTGAGGCCAGCTGGTTTGCCGGCGGCAAATTGAACGTCAGCTACAACTGCATCGACCGGCACCTGGAAAAACGCGGCGATCAGATCGCGATCATCTGGGAAGGCGACGATCCCGCCGAATCCACCCAGATCACCTACAAAAAACTCCATCACAACGTCTGCCGCCTGGCCAACGTGCTCAAAAGCCGTGGCGTGAAGAAAGGCGACCGCGTGTGCATCTACATGCCGATGATTCCCGAAGCGGCCTACGCCATGCTCGCCTGCACGCGCATCGGTGCGGTGCATTCGGTAGTGTTCGGCGGCTTCTCCCCGGACTCGCTGCGCGACCGGATTCTCGACGCCGACTGTCGCACCGTGATCACCGCCGATGAAGGCGTGCGCGGCGGCAAATTCGTGCCGCTGAAACAGAACGTCGACAAGGCGCTGCAAAGCTGTCCGGACGTGAGCACCGTGGTGGTGGTCGAGCGTACACAGAATGAAGTGAGCTGGGTTGAAGGCCGGGACATCTGGTATCACCAGGCGCTGCGCGACGTCGGCGACGACTGCCCGCCCGAACCGATGGACGCCGAAGACCCGTTGTTCATCCTCTACACCTCCGGCAGCACCGGCAAACCCAAAGGCGTGCTGCACACCACCGGCGGTTATTTGCTGCAAGCGGCGATGACCTTCAAGTACGTGCTCGATTACCGCGACGGCGAAGTGTTCTGGTGCACCGCCGACGTCGGCTGGGTCACGGGGCACAGCTACATTGTCTACGGTCCGCTGGCCAACGGCGCCACGACGCTGATCTTCGAAGGCGTGCCGAGCTACCCGAGCACCTCGCGCTTCTGGCAAGTGATCGACAAGCACAAGGTGAACATTTTCTACACCGCTCCGACCGCCCTGCGCGCCTTGATGCGTGAAGGTCCGGAACCGTTGAAGGAAACTTCCCGCGCCAGTGTCAGACTGCTCGGCACCGTCGGTGAGCCGATCAACCCGGAAGCGTGGGAATGGTACTTCCATCAGGTCGGTGAGGAGCGCTGCCCGATTGTCGATACCTGGTGGCAGACCGAAACCGGCGGCATCATGCTCAGCCCGTTGGTGAGCGCAAAACGGATCAAACCCGGGTGCGCCACGCAACCGATGTTCGGCGTGCAACCAGTGTTGCTCGATGAGCAAGGCAAGGAAATCAAAGGCGCCGGCAGCGGCGTACTCGCCATAAAATCCAGCTGGCCGGCGCAGATCCGCAGCGTCTATGGCGATCCGCAACGCATGGTCGACACCTACTTCAAGCCTTACCCCGGCTATTACTTCACCGGTGACGGCGCTCGTCGCGATGAGGACGGCGATTACTGGATCACCGGGCGTATCGACGATGTGATCAACGTTTCCGGGCACCGCATCGGCACCGCCGAAGTGGAAAGCGCGCTGGTGCTGCACGACAGCATCGCCGAGGCTGCCGTGGTTGGTTACCCTCACGACGTCAAAGGCCAGGGCATCTACGCGTTCGTCACACCCATGAACGGCGTCGAGCCCGGCAACGAACTGAAGAAGGAGCTGCTGGCGATGGTCAGCAAGGAAATCGGCAGCTTTGCCAAGCCGGATCTGATCCAGTGGGCGCCGGCCTTGCCCAAAACCCGTTCAGGCAAGATCATGCGGCGTATCCTGCGCAAGATCGCCTGCAACGAGCTGGACAGTCTGGGCGACACTTCGACCCTGGCCGACCCGAGCGTGGTGCAAGGCTTGATCGACAAGCGCCTGAACCAATAATGCACTGCCGTCTGTAGGAGCAAAGCTTGCTCGCGATGAACGATAACGCGGTCTACCGA
>NZ_JBSVXD010000376.1:0-2068 GCF_054070755.1 Pseudomonas sp. SDO5591_S426
AGCCCTACGACCCGAAACTTGCGCTTGCCCGGTGAGGTTCAAGACGGTATCTACATTTGGAATGAGTTTCCCTGTAGGAGCTGCCGCAGGCTGCGATCTTTTTTGTGGCCGTTACACCGATCCAAACAAGATCAGAACCACTCATCCTGCATCGTCAGGCACACATCATCCCGAGCCTCAAGAATCGCCAATTCATGATGGCAACCCGGCACTTCCCACGTCAGGAAATACCGCGCCGCCTGCAACTTGCCTTTATAGAAGGCCACATCCGCCGCATTGCCCTTGGCCAACCCTTCCTCGGCACGAATCGCCTGTTCCAGCCAGCGCCAGCCGATTACGGTATGCCCGAAAACTTTCAGATATAGCGCCGAGTTCGCCAGGCTGCTGTTGACCTTACCCTGCGCCAGATCGGTCAGCAGGCCGATGGTCACGGTTTGCAGGCGTGCCACCAGTTTATCCAGCGGTTCGCGCAATGGTGTCAGCGATTCAAATGCCTGGGCACGTTCGGCGGTTTCAGCGATCAGGCGGATCAGTTGCTTGAGCCCGGACCCGCCGTTTTGTGCCAGCTTGCGGCCCAAAAGATCCAGCGACTGAATGCCGTGGGTGCCTTCATGGATCGGGTTCAGGCGGTTGTCGCGGTAGTACTGCTCCACCGGGTATTCGCGGGTGTAACCGTGGCCGCCAAGAATCTGGATCGCCAGTTCATTGGCTTTGAGGCAAAACTCCGATGGCCAGGATTTGACGATTGGCGTCAGCAGGTCCAGCAGTTCGTGGGCTTGCTTGCGCTCGGCTTCGGACCCCAGCGTTGTGGTGTCATCGAACAGGCGCGCGGCGTACAGACCGAGGTCGAACGAGCCTTCGACGTAGGCCTTTTGGGTCAGCAGCATGCGTTTGACGTCGGCGTGATTGATGATCGCCACCGGCGCGGTGTTCGGGTCCTTGCTGTCCGGCACTCGTCCCTGCGGACGCTCGCGGGCGTATTCCAACGAATACAGATACCCGGCGTAACCCAGCATCACCGCTCCCATGCCGACGCCGATCCGCGCCTCGTTCATCATCTGGAACATGTAGCTCAGGCCCTGGTGCGGCTTGCCCACCAGATAGCCGACGCACTCACCGTTATCGCCGAAGTTAAGCGCTGTGGACGTAGTGCCGCGCCAGCCCATCTTGTGGAACAGCCCGGCCAGCAGCACGTCATTGCGCTTGCCGAGGCTGCCGTCATCGTTGACCAGGAACTTGGGCACGATGAACAGCGAAATCCCTTTCACGCCAGCCGGCGCGTCTGGCAACTTGGCTAGCACCATGTGCACGATATTTTCCGACAGTGGGTGATCACCACCGGAGATGAAGATCTTGTTGCCCTTGAGGCGATAAGTGCCGTCAGACGCAGGCTCGGCTCGGGTACGAATATCCGACAGCGATGAGCCGGCGTGCGGTTCGGTCAGGGCCATGGTGCCGAAGAAACGCCCGTCGATCATCGGTTGCAGGAAGCGGCGCTTCTGCTCGTCGGTGCCGAAGCTTTCGATCAGGTTCGCCGCGCCCATGGTCAGGAACGGATAGGACGTCGAAGCGGCGTTGGCTGACTGGAAGTGCGAAAAACAGGCCTGGGAAAGTAGTGTAGGAAGTTGCATGCCACCCGCGTCGAAACTGCGCGCAGCGTTGAGAAAACCGGCTTCAAGGAAGGCATCTACCGCCGGTTTCACTTCCGGAATCAGAATCGCCTGACCGTTCTCATAGCGCGGCTCGTTCTCGTCGCCCTTGCGGTTGTGCGGGGCGAAGAACTTTTCGGCGATGCTGCGGGCGGTGCTGATGGCCGCATCGAAGGTCTCGCGATTGTGCTCGGCGAAACGCTCACGCTGGGTCAGGCCCTCGGCATCGAGGACTTCGTACAGCTCGAAAGCCAGATTGCGGGAACTGAGCAACGTCTCGGACATGGCGGCCTACCTTTTATTGGAGTGGACCGAGTCTAGGCTGGCGAATAGAGGCTGAACAGGATGATTGATCTTGGTGATGGAGAAGCAAAAGATCGCAGCCTTCGGCAGCTCCTACAGGAAACACATTCCTATTG
>NZ_JBSVXD010000377.1:0-2018 GCF_054070755.1 Pseudomonas sp. SDO5591_S426
ATCCTTCTTTTAAAAGATCGCAGCCTCGTTTCACTCGACAGCTCCTACAGAGGTCATCGATACCATTGGCATTTGCGCCCCAACAGGAGACGTTCATGAGCCAGGCAGATTTCATCATCATCGGCGGCGGGATCGCCGGCGCTTCCACCGGGTTCTGGCTGTCGCAGCACGCACGCGTGATCGTGCTCGAACGTGAATCCCACCCGGCCTATCACTCCACCGGACGTTCGGCGGCGCTGTTCACCGCTGCCTATGGCACACCGCAAGTTCGCGCACTGACCCAGGCCAGTCGCGATTTTTTCGACGCTCCCCCCAGCGGTTTCTGCGAACACCCGCTGCTGACCCCGCGCGGTGAAATGACCGTGGATTTCACCGGTGACCCGGCCGAACTCAACAATCAATACCTGAGCGCCAAAGCCACGGTGCCTGAGATGCAGTTGCTCAGCGCCGAAGAGGCCTGTGTACGCCTGCCGATCCTGCGCCGGGAAAAAGTCCACGGCGCGATCTACGATCCGACCGCCAGCGACATCGACACCGACGCCTTGCATCAGGGCTACCTGCGCGGCATCCGCCGTAACAAAGGCGAAGTGCACACCGACACCGAAGTGCTCGGCCTGAGCCGTGATGCTGACGGGACATGGCAGGTGCAAACCAACACCCAGACCTTCAGCGCGCCGATCATCGTTAACGCCGCCGGGGCCTGGGCCGACAAGATCGGTGAATTGGCCGGCGCCCGACCGCTGGGCCTGCAACCGAAACGCCGCGCCGCCTTCATCTTCGCCGGTCCCGAGGGCGTGGACATCCACCATTGGCCGATGCTGGTCAGCCTCGACGAATCGTTCTACATGAAACCCGACGCCGGGATGTTCCTCGGCTCGCCGGCCAACGCGGACCCGGTGGAACCTCACGACGTGCAGCCCGAAGAGCTGGACATCGCCATGGGCATCTACCAGATCGAAGAAGCCACGACCCTGACCATTCGCCGTCCGACCCGCACCTGGGCCGGATTGCGCAGCTTCGTCAGCGATGGCGACTTGTTGTCCGGTTTCGATCCACAAGTTCCGGGACTGTTCTGGGTCGCGGCACAGGGCGGCTACGGCATCCAGACTTCACCGGCCATGGGCCAGGCCAGCGCTGCGCTGGTACGCGGCGAGGCGCTCCCTGAGCAACTCACCCGTTTTGGTCTGAGCGCCAAGATGCTCTCCCCTGCCCGCCTGGGCTGAGCCTTATCCTCAGGTGACGTGCCGACTCGATTGCGGCACACTTTCAGTGCCCCGTTTTGCGGGGCACTGAAGCTGCCCGGAGTTCCACTGTATGAAGAGCCGAACCGCATGAACGCCCCCGAAAAAGACCCGGCCCTGAACGACACATCCCTGGATAACTTCCGGGCAATCGCCGATGCCATCGCCACGTTGTTCTTTCCTCACGCCGAGGTAGTGCTGCACGACTTGCGCACGCAAAAGGTCGATTACATCGCCAACAACCTCTCGAAACGGGTCATCGGCGACGACTCGGCACTGGAAGACATGCTCAGTGACGATGTCAGCGAACGAAACATCGGACCGTACGAAAAGCTCAACTGGGATGGTCAGAAGATTCGCAGCCTCAGCACGGTGCTGCGCGACAGCGAAGGTCATCCGCTGGCGGTGCTGTGCATCAACCTGAATATTTCGCTATTCGAGAATGCCAAGGCTGCGCTGGACCTGTTCCTGTCGCCGACCAAACTGATCCCGCAACCGGACTCACTGTTTCGCGATGACTGGCAGGAGCGCATCAACACCTTCCTCCACGCCTGGTTGCGCGAGCGTCAGCTGAGCCTGAACCTGCTGACCCGCGATCACAAACGCGAACTGGTGCTGGCCCTGCACGCCGAGGGCGCCTTCAAGGGCAAGAGCGCGTCAAACTATGTGGCCAATGTGCTGAACATGGGGCGGGCGACCGTGTACAAGCATTTGAAGGAATTGAAGGGCTGAAGATCAAAAGATCGCAGCCTGCGGCAGCTCCACATTGGATTGCAT
>NZ_JBSVXD010000378.1:0-1983 GCF_054070755.1 Pseudomonas sp. SDO5591_S426
ATGGATTTTGTGTGCGACACGGACACTGTGGGAGCTGGCTTGCCAGCGATGGGGCCCGTCCGGGCAACCGATCATTCCGTCTGGCGAAGTCGTTTGTAGAGGGTATTGCGACTAACCCCCAACCGCCGCGCCAGATACGAAATATTCCCCCCAGCCGCCTGCAACTGCCGGTTCAAATCCTCGACATCATTCAGATCCACGGCCAACGGTTCTGGCGTTTCCACCGGCTCCATCTCCAGATCGACAAAGAAATCATCCGGTAAATGCTCCGGCCGCACCGGTTGCTCTTCGGCCATGGCCAGCGCCACCTGCATCACGCTGCTGACCTGGCGCAAATTCCCCGGCCACGGGTGACGGCTGAACAGCTCCAACACCTCGCGGCTCAAACCCGCCCATTGGCTCGGTTCGCGATGCTGTTCCCACAAACGCTTGAACAGTGCTTCTTTATCGCTGCGTTCTCTTAGCGGCGGCAGTTCCAGGGTCAGGCCGCCAATGCGGTAGTACAAATCTTCGCGGAAGCGCCCCAACTGCACCTGCTCGCGCAAAGAACGGTTGGTCGCCGAAATGATGCGGATGTCCACCGGGAACAGCTCACTGCTGCCCACCGGTTGCACGCAACGCTCCTGCAACACCCGCAGCAATCGCGCCTGGGTCGGCAGCGGCATATCGCCGATTTCATCGAGGAACAGTGTGCCTTTGTCAGCCTTGCGGATCAGGCCGATGCTGCCTTTCTGATTCGCGCCGGTGAACGCGCCTTTCTCGTAGCCGAACAGCTCAGACTCCACCAGTTCAGCGGGGATCGCTGCACAGTTCACCGCAATGAATGCCTGTTTGCTGCGCGAGCTGGCCTGATGCAAGGCTTTGACGAAGACTTCCTTGCCGACGCCGGTCTCGCCATGGATCAGCAAAGGAATGTCTTTTTCCAGCAAGCGCTCGGCCTGGCGCACGGCTTTTTCCACGCGGCTGTCGCCAAAATGCAGGGTGTTGAGGCTGATCGCCGCCGGTGCCGGGTTTGCCACAGCAGGTTCGGTGAAGATTCTGGGTTGAATCGGAACCTGCTTTGGTCTTTTCAACAGGCACTGGAAGCGATTGCGCCCGGAAGCCTGAAGCGAGAAGGGCAGCCCTTCAGGTTGATTGAGTAGTTCCAGCAGCGAAACCTTGAACAGACTTTCGACACTGACTCGCGACAGGCGAATGCCCAATAGATTGTCGGCGCGGCGATTGGCGGACAGCACCTGACCGCTCTCATCAAAAATCAGCAACCCGGCCCACTGGCTGTCGAGATTGTTCAGGCCGGTGTTGAACGTCAGTTGGAAATGCTGGCCATGGAACAGGTTGAGGATCAGCCGGTTCTCCACGGTCTGGCTCATCATCTTGACCATGCCCAGGGTGTGGGACGGTGGCAGGTAGCTGTCGCTGGACACATCGAGCACCGCGATGACCTTGCGCTCGGCATCGAAAATCGGTGCGGCGGAACCGGTCATGAAACGGTTGGCCTTGAGAAAGTGTTCATCGTGCTCGATGTGCACCGCCTGCTCACAGGCCAGTGCGGTGCCGATGGCGTTGGTGCCGCTGCAACGCTCCATCCAGCTGGCGCCGGCGCTGAAACCACGGGTCAGGCTCGGCTCGATGAAACGCTGGGTGCCCCAGGACGTCAGCACCTGGCCCTGATTGTCGGCGAGCATGATCAGGCAATTGGAGTTGCTGAGGATGTTCTCGTAGTACGGCAGCACTTCCTGGTGGGTGGTTTGCACCAGCGAATGCTGGCTTTCCAGCAACTGCTTGATGCCGTCCGCCGGCAGTTGATCGAATGCCGGAGCGCTCTGGTGATCAAGACCGAACGCGCGGCAACGGGACCAGGAGTCCTGGATGATGGTGTCGTGGGACAGCGGCGAGGCGGGTGCGGCCATGGCAGTCAGTCTCTGAACAAGCTTTTATTGTTTTTATGGGATAGCGCCGATCCCTGTAGGAGCTGCCGCAGGC
>NZ_JBSVXD010000379.1:0-1771 GCF_054070755.1 Pseudomonas sp. SDO5591_S426
TGAAAGCTTAGAGAGCGATCACAGGGTGTGAGGGGGTAGCCATTTCATTAGGGATCTGTGGTGGATCAGAGATTGGTGTGTGTCAGGCCTTGCCGGGGATTCCGTACTTGCGCAACCGATGGGCAATCGCCGTATGCGAGGTTTGCAAGCGGCTGGCCAGTTGGCGGGTCGAGGGGTAGCTGACGTAGAGTTTTTCCAGCAGGGTTTTCTCGAATTCGTCCATGGCTTGCTCCAGGCTGTCGACGTCGTGATCGCTCTGGCGCGCCACCGAGGTGCCAGCGATGTCGAGGTCGCCGATGTCCACCAGGCTGCTTTCGCAGATGGCGGCGGCGCGGAAGATCACGTTTTGCAGTTGCCGCACATTGCCCGGCCAGCGGTTGCCCAGCAGTGCCGGGTAAGTGCCTGGCGCCAGGCGACAGACCGGGCGCTGGATTTGCGCGCAGGCTTGCTGCATGAAGTAGCGAGCCAGCAGCAGGATGTCCTGGCCGCGTTCGCGCAGCGGCGGCACTTCGACGTTGAGCACGTTGAGGCGATAGAACAAGTCTTCACGGAACTGACCTTCGCTGACCATTTTTTCCAGGTCGCGGTGGGTCGCACTGAGAATCCGCACGTTGACCTTCACCTCGCGATCACCGCCCACGCGACGGAAGCTGCCGTCGTTGAGAAAACGCAGCAACTTGGCCTGCAAGTACGGCGACATCTCGCCGATTTCGTCGAGAAACACCGTGCCCTGGTTGGCCAATTCCATCAGCCCCGGTTTGCCACCGCGTTGTGCGCCGGTGAACGCGCCTGGGGCGTAGCCGAACAGCTCGCTTTCGGCGAGGTTCTCAGGCAATGCCGCACAGTTCAGTGCCAGAAACGGTGAACTGTGTCGCGCGCTGATGGCGTGGCAAGCCCGGGCCACCAGTTCCTTGCCGGTGCCGGTTTCGCCCTGGATCAACAGCGGTGCATCGAGGGCCGCCACCCGTTGCGCGCGAACCTTGAGCGTGCGGATCACCGGTGACTCGCCGAGCAGCGCATCGAAACCTTCTGCGTGATCGTGATGCAGTGCCGACAGGCGTTCACCGATACGGTTTGGTTGATAGAGCGTGAGCAGGGCGCCGGCGTCGGTGATCGGCGTGGCGTCCAGCAACAAGGTCTGGCCGTTGACCGTGATTTCCCGCAGCGGCAAGCGAAAGCCGTGTTCGAGCAAGGCATCGAGCAACGCCGGGTCGGCAAACAGCTCGGCAATGCTTTCGCCGGCTGGTTCGCGACCGTACAGGGCGATCAATGCCGGGTTGGCCAGTAACACTTTGCCAGCGCTGTCCAGTGCCAGCACCGGGTCGGTCATGGCCGCCAGCAATGCATCGAGCTGCAAGTGCCGGCGCTGGCCGGGCAGGATGTCGACCACCGTCACCGCTTGCACGCCACGCACGCTGAACAGCGCATCACGCAGCTCTTCAAGGACTTCCGGGCTCAGGGTCGGGGCGTCGATGTAGACGTTGGGCGGGACCATTTCCACCGCATCCAGATTGAGATTGCGCCCACCGAGCAGGGCCAGGACTTCCTGGGTGATGCCGACGCGGTCGATGAAGCTGACGTGGATACGCATGGGGCGCTTTCGGGTTCTGGATTGCGGAGGGTGGCAAGTATGCCTTGGGGCGGGCAAATGGTGAAATCTTGCGCAGGACTTCAGGTCAGCGATGTCCCCTGTGGGAGCGGGCTTGCCCGCGATGACGGGGGCAGATCCGGAAGGGACGTGACAGGGGTACCGTTATTGCGGGAAAGCCCG
>NZ_JBSVXD010000380.1:0-1762 GCF_054070755.1 Pseudomonas sp. SDO5591_S426
TGCTCGATCACTACCAGCAGACCAAAAACCTGCTGGTGAGCTACGACATCAATCCGCTGGGCTTCTTCTAAAAATCGGGGGCGACGCAGGGGTTTCTGTGTCGCCCTTCAAACAGCCATCGCGAGCAGGCTCGCTCCTACAGTGAGACCCCTGTAGGAGTGAGCCTGCTCGCGATAGCGCCCTAAATGACACAACACAAAAGGCTTGGCCGCTCTGGCACGGGCCTTGCGTACCCGTCATTCAGGATTTGCACTCAACCCGTCGTACCCGAAAGTCCAAAAGATCCAACAATAAAAAATAGAGAGGACTTATGACTACTTCTTCCACACAGCTCAAACCCACACTCGGCACCCTGCATCTATGGGGCATTGCCGTCGGCCTGGTGATTTCCGGCGAGTACTTTGGCTGGAGTTACGGCTGGGGCACCGCAGGGACATTGGGTTTTCTCGTCACCGCATTGATGGTGGCGACGATGTACACCTGCTTCATCTTCAGTTTCACCGAATTGACTACCGCCATTCCCCACGCCGGCGGGCCGTTTGCCTACAGTCGGCGGGCCTTTGGCGAGAAAGGCGGATTGATCGCCGGCATTGCCACGTTGATCGAGTTTGTCTTTGCGCCCCCGGCAATCGCCATGGCCATCGGCGCCTATCTCAACGTGCAGTATCCGGAACTCGACCCGAAACTCGCCGCCGTTGGCGCCTATTTCATATTCATGGGCCTGAACATCCTCGGCGTCAGCATCGCCGCCACCTTTGAACTGGTGGTTACCGTGCTGGCCGTCGCCGAACTGTTGGTGTTCATGGGCGTGGTCGCGCCGGGCTTCAGCTTCAGCAATTTCGTGCTCAATGGCTGGTCAGGCTCCAACGAATTCACGACGGCCTCGATTCCCGGCATTTTCGCGGCCATTCCCTTCGCGATCTGGTTTTTTCTCGCCATTGAAGGCGCAGCCATGGCAGCCGAAGAAGCCAAGGATCCGAAACGCACAATTCCCCGCGCCTACGTAAGCGGCATTCTGACCCTGGTGTTCCTGGCCATCGGCGTGATGATCATGGCGGGTGGTGTCGGCGACTGGCGTCAACTGTCGAATATCAACGATCCGCTGCCTCAAGCGATGAAAGCCGTGGTTGGCAATAATTCGACCTGGATGCACATGCTGGTGTGGATCGGCCTGTTCGGCCTCGTAGCGAGTTTCCACGGGATCATCCTCGGTTATTCGCGGCAGTTCTTCGCCCTGGCCCGCGCCGGCTACCTGCCTCGCAGCCTGGCTAAGCTCTCGCGCTTCCAGACGCCGCACCGGGCAATCCTGGCCGGCGGCGTGATCGGCATCGCGGCGATCTACAGCGATGGCCTGGTCAACCTGCAAGGCATGACCCTGACGGCGGCAATGATCACCATGTCGGTATTCGGTGCCATCGTGATGTACATCATCAGTATGCTGAGCCTGTTCAAGCTGCGTAAAACCGAGCCGAACCTGGAGCGCACCTTCCGCGCGCCGGGCTACCCGATCGTGCCGGGGATCGCGCTGTTCCTGGCGGTGGTGTGCCTGGTGGCGATGGCCTGGTTCAACACGCTGATCGGTCTGGTATTCCTCGGCTTCATGGTCGCCGGTTACCTGTATTTCCAGCTGACCGCCCGGCAACGCTCCGAAGCACCGGCGGACGCTATGCTCGAAGGTATATGAATTATTGAAGTGCACTCCCCCTGTAGGAGCTGTCGAGTGCAACGAGGCTGCGATCTTTTGATCTTGCCTTTAAAGATC
>NZ_JBSVXD010000381.1:0-1757 GCF_054070755.1 Pseudomonas sp. SDO5591_S426
GAAAATCGCCATTCACCTGTAGGAGCTGCCGCAGGCTGCGATCTTTTGATCTTTACTGTCGCAATTTGCGACGTTCACTTGTTTCCCTGTCATGGGCAAAGAGTTCAAAAGGCCCATCCGATCAGGGTTTCAATCAAATAAACACAACTGGCACAACCGTTGCGAAAGACCTCGTCACACGAACAAGACGAGGTTTCAACATGTCGCTCCCTAACCTGCTTCCTGCCACTTCGGCATTCATCCAGCGCGCCCCGCGCATGCTCATCGGCGGTGAATGGGTCGAGGCCGCCGACGGCCAGACCATGCCCCTGCACAACCCGGCCACCGGCGAAGTGCTGTGCGTGGTGCCACGGGCCACGCCGGACGACGTCGACCGCGCCGTGCTCGCCGCGCGCCAGGCCTTCGATGATTCAGCCTGGACCCGCACCCGCCCCCGGGAGCGGCAGAACCTGCTGTGGAAACTCGCCGACCTGATGCAGCGCGACGCCGAGCTGCTGGCGCAACTGGAATGCCTGAACAATGGCAAAAGCGCGGCCGTCGCCCAAGTAATGGACGTGCAGTTGTCCATCGACTTCCTGCGCTACATGGCCGGTTGGGCGACCAAGATTGAAGGTTCCACGGTCGACGTGTCGGCGCCGTTGATGCCCAACGATCAATTCCACAGTTTCATCCGCCGCGAAGCCGTGGGCGTGGTCGGCGCCATAGTCGCCTGGAACTTCCCGCTGCTGCTCGCCTGCTGGAAACTCGGCCCGGCGCTGGCGACCGGTTGCACCGTGGTGCTCAAACCCGCCGACGAAACCCCGCTGACCGCGCTGAAACTCGCAGAACTCGTACTGGAAGCCGGGTATCCGGAAGGCGTGTTCAACGTGGTCACCGGCACCGGCATCACCGCAGGTTCCGCCCTGACCCACAACCCGCTGGTGGACAAGCTGACCTTCACCGGCTCCACTGCCGTGGGCAAGCAGATCGGCAAGATCGCCATGGACTCGATGACCCGGGTCACCCTGGAACTGGGCGGCAAATCGCCTACCTTCGTCATGGCCGATGCCGACCTGAAAACCGCCGCTGCCGGCGCCGCCAGCGCGATATTCTTCAACCAGGGCCAGGTCTGCTGCGCCGGTTCGCGCCTGTATGTACAGCGCAAGCATTTCGACAATGTGGTGGCGGACATCAGCGACATCGCCAACGCCATGAAGCTCGGCAACGGCCTGGACCCGAGCGTCGACATGGGACCGCTGATCTCGGCGCGCCAGCAGGAACGCGTCTACGGCTACATAGAAAAAGGTCGGGAAAGTGGCGCGACCATCGCCTGCGGTGGCGAGCAGTTCGGGCCGGGGTTTTTCGTCAAGCCGACGGTGATTGTCGACGTCGATCAGAAGCACTCGCTGGTGCAGGAGGAAATCTTCGGTCCGGTACTGGTGGCGATTCCGTTCGATGACGAAGCCGATGCGCTGCGCATGGCCAATGACAGCCCTTATGGATTGGGCGCGAGCATCTGGTCCAACGATCTGGCGGCGGTGCACCGGATGATTCCACGGATCAAGTCCGGCTCGGTGTGGGTCAACTGCCACAGCGCCCTGGACCCGGCGCTGCCGTTTGGCGGGTACAAGATGTCGGGGGTCGGGCGTGAGATGGGGTATGCGGCGATCGAGCATTACACCGAGTTGAAGTCGGTATTGATCAAGTTGTAATAACGGCGCTCTCCCGGACGCCATCGCGGGCAAGCCTTGCTCCTACAGATATCGCGGTCCCCTGTA
>NZ_JBSVXD010000382.1:0-1730 GCF_054070755.1 Pseudomonas sp. SDO5591_S426
AAACAAAGTCAAAAGATCGCAGCCTGCGGCAGCTCCTACACAATCTGTGGAAGACATGTGATCCTTGCCGTTTTTGAGTCAAAGGTCTTTTTGTCATGTCGACACTTATCCACATCGCCGCCGCCCTGCTGATCGGCCCCGACGGCCAAACCCTGTTGGTGCGCAAGCGTGGCACTCAGGCGTTCATGCAGCCGGGCGGCAAGATCGAGCCTCATGAATTGCCTGTCCACGCTTTGGCTCGTGAGCTGGAAGAAGAGCTGGGTCTGGACATCGACCCGGTGCAGGCCGTTTATCTCGGGCATTTCTCGGCACCGGCCGCCAACGAGCCGGGCTTTGTCGTGCACGCCGAGATTTTTCAGCTGCACATCGATGTCGACGTGACCCCCGCGGCAGAGATCGAAGAAGTGCTCTGGATCGATCCGGCCACCGATGGCGATGTCACTCTGGCGCCATTGACACGCGACCTGATCCTGCCGTTTTATCGAGCTTCGCTGACCGCCATCGCCTGATCATTCACGCAAAGGAACCGCCATGATCCCGCTCCAGGACTTGCTGATTTTCGCTGCTGCTGCATTGCTGATGGTACTGACGCCTGGGCCGAACATGATCTACCTGATCTCCCGTTCGATCTGCCAGGGGCGCAAGGCCGGGGTGACGTCGCTGCTCGGTGTGGTCGCGGGTTTCTTCGTGCATCTGTTCGCCGCCGCGGCCGGTTTGACTGCGGTGTTCCTCGCGGTGCCGATGGCTTATGAAGTGCTGAAGTGGGCTGGCGCGCTGTATCTGTTGTGGCTGGCCTGGCAGGCGGTCAAGCCCGGTGCGCGGTCGCCGTTCGAAGCCCAGCAATTGCCGCCGGATTCGTCACGAAAACTGATCACCATGGGCTTTCTGACCAGTGCCCTGAACCCGAAGATCGCGGTGTTCTACCTCTCGGTATTTCCGCAGTTCATCACGCCCGAACACGGTTCTGTGTTCACCCAAAGCATCGTGCTGGGCCTGACTCAGATCAGCGTCAGTTTCAGCGTCAACCTGATGATTGCCCTGTTTGCGGCGGGCATTGCTTCGTGGTTCGTCAATAACCCGACCTGGCTGGCGATGCAGCGTTATTTCATGGGTTTTGTGTTGTCGGCGCTGGCATTGCGCTTGATGCTTGAGCAAAAACGGATGGCCTGAACATGTGGATCGAGCGACTGGATGCCAGTCATGCGCTGGATTATCGGGCGATGATGCTCGAAGCCTATGACCTGCATCCGCAGGCCTTCACGTCGAGTGTGCGCGAGCGTGCGACGATGCCGCTGAGCTGGTGGGAAGCGCGCCTGACCGGCAAGCTCGACGTGGTGTTCGGCGCGTTCAAAGAGGGCAGGTTGGCCGGCATTGTCGGGCTGGCGTTCGAACCTCGGGAAAAGGCCCGGCACAAGGCGACGCTGTTTGGCATGTACGTGTCCGCCGACGTGCGCCAGCGTGGGCTCGGTTTTCAATTGGTGGAGGCGGTTCTGGCCGAGGCGCGGTGCCATCAGGATTTGCGGCTGATCAAATTGACCGTAACCGCCGGCAATGACGCTGCGTTCAATCTCTACCGGCGTTGCGGGTTTATCCAGTTCGGACTGGAACCGATGGCAGTGCGAGTGGGCGAGGAATACTTCGACAAAATCCATATGTGCCGTGAGATCTGAAGCACGATCAAAAGATCGCAGCCTTCGGCAGCTCCTACAGGAAAAGTGCGTGCCCCTGGA
>NZ_JBSVXD010000383.1:0-1730 GCF_054070755.1 Pseudomonas sp. SDO5591_S426
CTTTTGATTTTGCTATTTAAAAACAAGATCAAAAGATCGCAGCCTTCGGCAGCTCCTACACGTCGCTTAGGCTCCGCATCCGCTGAAGCACCGCATTCAACCCATTGCTACGCGACTGCGACAACTGCCGCCCCAATCCCAATTGATTGAACCAGTCGTGTAAATCCACCTGCTGCAACTCAGCAGCCGACAATCCGTTAACCCGCGCCAGCAACAACGCCACCAATCCACGAATCAACCGTGCATCGCTGTTGGCGCTAAATTGCCAATGGCCATCGCGCAACTCGCCCACCAGCCATACCTGACTTTCGCAGCCATGCACCCGGTTGGCATCGCACATCTGCTCAGCGCTCAATGCGGGCAAACGCTCGCCCCACTGCATCAGCAATCGCGCGCGTTGTTCCCAGCCAGCGGCTGCCTCAAAAGTTTCGAGCGCCGTGACGGCATCGGCAGGCAAGTTCATCGCAATAACTCCAGCGCCTGATCCAGCGCCTCGAAAAACCGTTCAAGATCCTCGGAATCGTTGTACAGCGCCAACGACACCCGTATCGCCCCGGCGAGTTCAAAGCTTTTGAGCAACGGCATGGCGCAGTGATGGCCGGCGCGTACCGCGATGCCTTGCTCGGTCAGCAGATGCGCCAGATCCGAGTTATGCACACCCTCGACGGTAAAACTGGCCAATGCCAATTGCGGCTTGCCCAGCAAGCGAATGCCGTTGCGTGCCGCCAGACCTTTGAGCAAATAGTCGTGCAGTGCGGCTTCGTGATCGTTCACGGCGTCCTGATCGAGACCGGCGAGATAGTCCAGCGTTGCTCCAAGACCAATGACACTGGCGATTGGCGGTGTTCCCGCCTCGAAACCCAGCGGTGCCGGGCGAAAGCGTGCGTCGTGGTAATTGGCGTCCAGCACCATTTCACCGCCGAACTGCCACGGCCGCAGTTGTTGCAGCGCGTCGTTGCGCCCGAACAATACGCCCAGCCCATCGGGGCCGTAGAGTTTGTGGCTGGAAAATACATAAAAGTCGCAACCCAGAGCCTGTACGTCATGGCGGCCATGGACCACGCCTTGCGCGCCGTCAATCACGGTCAAAGCGTTGTGCGCCTTGGCCATCGCCAGCAGCGCGGGCAACGGCTGCCAGGCGCCAATCACGTTGGACAACTGGCTGACAGCCAACAGGCGCGTGCGCGGGCCGATCAAACCTGCAGCAACTTCAAGGTCGATCACGCCGTCGGCATCCAGTGGCAGGATCACCAGCTTCAAGTCGCGACGGTGCGCCAGTTGCTGCCATGGCAGCAGGTTGGCGTGATGCTCCAGGGCGCTGATGACAATCTCATCGCCCGGGTGGAATAGGTGTTCCAGGCCATAGGCCAGGAGGTTTAGCGCGGAAGTCGCGCCGTGGGTAAAGATGATTTGCCCGCTGTCACCGGCATTGAGCCATTGCGCGACTTTGCCGCGACTGTCCTCGAACGCCTGGGTGGCGTGGGCGCCGGGCAGGTGTTGCGCCCGATGCACATTGGCCGCGCCGTTGGCGTAGTAATGCGCCAAAGCGTCGAGCAGGGCTTGAGGTTTTTGCGTGGTGGCGGCGTTGTCCAGATAGGTCTGGTCTTGCCGTTGCAGAGCGGCGATGGCCGGGAAATCGGCGCGCCAGGGAGAGGGAATCATCATGTTGTTCGCCTGTACGCCTGCCCCCTGTAGGAGCGAGCTTGCTCGCGATGGACGCGTGGACGACA
>NZ_JBSVXD010000384.1:0-1721 GCF_054070755.1 Pseudomonas sp. SDO5591_S426
GGCTTGCCAGCGATGGGGACCTCGAGGCCGCCAAAAGCATCGCTGGCAAGCCAGCTCCCACAGGGATCAGTGTTCAGGTGTTCCAGATTCGCGGTGGTATGGCCTCGCGACCAAGCAATGCCGGGCGCAGCAACCTCCACAAATCAATCAGCCAGCCGCGCGCCAATAGGGCTTCGCTAGCCAAGCACCGCGCAACAAGCAACCCCGGCAATTGCGTCAGATCCCCGCGCACGTTGTGAGTCAGCGAGCGGCACTGTTCCAGCAAGTCGCTGTCGATCTCGCCCGTCACCAGCAAGGTCGCAAACACCGGTTGCCCATCCAGCCCAATCGGCGAATCAAGCAAACCGTCATTGCCGACAATGCGCTGACGTTCGTACCAGAGCAACTGGCCGTCGCGACGGATATCCAGTTGCGCCTGAAAATGCCCGAGGTCGAAGCGTTCGCCGCTGGCCGGGCGACCCAGAGCCACCACGTCCCAGTAGAGCAGGCGTGCGTCGCCTTCCAAGTCAATCGAGGTGCTGAGTTCAGCCTGCGCCGCACTGAAAATGATCGTCTCCTGCGGCAGCCATTCCAGTGTCGCACCGGCCGCCACTCGCAAGTCCAGCCGCTGATAGGCGGGACCGGCTGCGCGATACCACTTGGCCGCGCCGGGGCTGGTGATTTGCGCCCAGGCGTCGCTGCCAACGCTGGCCGAGATGTCCAGTCGATCACCACCGGCAATCCCGCCCGGCGGGTGGACGATGATGTGCTGACAGACTTCAGGCCCTTCGGCATACAGGTGCTTTTGCACGCGCAAGGGGCCAAGGTGACGGCGCTGGACCGGGCGCGTGCTGTCGCCGAAGCGGGCGTAGCCCAACTCCAGCTCGGCGTGCCAGCTCGGGGTGAACAGCATTGTTTGGGCAGGTAAATTCATGATTTCTAATTATCGTTAGGTCGCTACAGATTAGATGGTAACCAGTCCGCGCACACCTTCGGCTTCCATGTTTTCGCCACGTCCCTGTTGCACGATCTCGCCCCGGGACATCACCAGGTATTGATCGGCCAGTTCGGCGGCGAAATCGTAGAACTGCTCCACCAGCAGAATCGCCATGTCGCCACGGGCCGCGAGTTTTTTGATCACGGCACCGATCTCCTTGATCACCGACGGCTGAATACCTTCGGTCGGCTCATCGAGAATCAGCAGGCGAGGGCGGCTGGCCAGGGCGCGTCCGATCGCCAGTTGTTGTTGCTGGCCGCCGGACAGGTCGCCACCCCGGCGTTGCTTCATTTGCAGCAACACCGGGAACAGCTCATAGATGAACGCCGGGACTTCTTTCGCCTCACTGCCGGGGAAACGCGACAGGCCCATCAGCAGGTTTTCCTCGACGGTCAGGCGACCGAAGATCTCTCGGCCCTGGGGCACATAGGCGATGCCGGCATGCACCCGTTGGTGCGGCTTGAACGTGGTGATCGGTTTGCCTTCCCAGTTCACCGCGCCTTCCTTGGCCGGCAGCAAACCCATCAGGCATTTGAGCAGGGTGGTCTTGCCCACGCCATTGCGCCCGAGCAGGCAAGTGACTTCGCCAACCTTCACATCAAACGTCAGGCCGCGCAGGATGTGGCTACCGCCGTAATACTGGTGCAGCTTGTCGACTTGCAGCATTTTCAAATACCCCTCAAATCTCCTGTAGGAGCTGTCGAGTGAAACGAGGCTGCGATCTTTTGATCTTGATCTTCAATGG
>NZ_JBSVXD010000385.1:0-1635 GCF_054070755.1 Pseudomonas sp. SDO5591_S426
GTGTCAGAAACAGATGATGTCGACTGACACTCCGCCATCGCGAGCAGGCTCGCTCCCACAGGTTTAATCGGTGTTTTATCAGGTACCAGCGATCAACTGCCGAGCCGCCTGGCTGTGATCAGCGATCAACCCTTTCAGATCCAGCCCTTCAACCTGCCCATCAATCACCCGCCACTTGCCGCCAACCATCACCCGATCCGCGCGATCCGCACCGCACAACAGCAGCGCAGAAACCGGATCGTGACTGCCGGAGAACCGCAGCTCATCCAGCTTGAACAGCGCCAGATCAGCCTGCTTGCCCGGCGCAATTTCACCGATGTCTGTGCGACCCAACAACTGCGCCGAACCTTTGGTGGCCCAGCCCAGCACGCGTTCCGGAGTGATCTTCTCGGCGCCGTAGCGCAGGCGTTGGATGTACAAAGCCTGACGCGTTTCGAGGATCATGTTCGAGGCGTCGTTGGAGGCCGAACCGTCCACGCCAAGGCCCAGTGGCGCACCGGCGTCGGTCAGATCAATACTCGGGCAGATGCCGGAAGCCAGGCGCATGTTCGAGCTCGGGCAATGGCAGATACCGGTGCCGGCCGCGCCGAGGCGGGCGATTTCGTCCGGGTTGAAGTGGATGCCGTGGGCCAGCCAGGTACGCGGGCCGAGCCAGCCGACGCTGTCCAGATAATCCACGGTGCGCAGGCCGAAGCGTTGCAGGCAGAAGTCTTCTTCGTCGAGGGTTTCCGCCAGGTGCGTGTGCAGGCGCACGTCGAGCTTGTTCGCCAGTTCGGCACTGGCGGACATGATTTCCGGAGTCACCGAAAACGGCGAACAGGGTGCCAGGGCGATCTGGATCTGCGCGCCGTCGCCGCGTTCGTGATACTCGGCGATCAGGCGCTGGCTGTCGTCGAGAATTACCTGGCCTTCCTGCACGGTTTGTTGCGGTGGCAAGCCACCGTCCTTTTCGCCGAGGCTCATTGAACCGCGGGTCAGCATGGCGCGCATGCCCAGTTCACGAACGCTCTCGACTTGCACGTCGATCGCATTTTCCAGGCCTTCGGGAAACAGGTAATGGTGATCGGCCGCCGTGGTGCAACCGGACAACAGCAACTCGGCCAACGCAACTTTGGTGGCGAGTGCTAGCTTTTCCGGAGTCAGGCGCGCCCAGACTGGATACAGGGTTTTCAGCCACGGGAACAACGGCTGATTGACCACCGGCGCCCAGGCGCGGGTCAGGGTTTGATAGAAGTGGTGATGGGTGTTGATCAGGCCCGGCAGAATCACATGCTCGCGGGCATCGAACACTTCATGGCACGGCAGGGTAGGTTGTTGACCAGCGCCGAGCACTTCGACGATCACACCGTCTTGCAGCACCAGGCCGCCACGGGCATCGAGACCGTTGGCCGTGAAAATGGCGAGGGGATTTTTTAACCAGGTACGGATGGCAGGCATGTTGGCCGGCTCCTCTGAAAGTTGGGTTCAGGGTTGCCAGCTCAGTGTTGCCCTGTCTGCTGATCCAGGGTCGCCGGGGAGGCGAGGTGCGAAGTGTCGAACAAAACGCTGTCAGGGGCAAGCCCGGCCCGACAGGACAACACATAACCTTGTAGGAGCTGCCGAAGGCTGCGATCTTTTGATCCTGCCTTTAAAAAT
>NZ_JBSVXD010000386.1:0-1629 GCF_054070755.1 Pseudomonas sp. SDO5591_S426
CATCACCGTAGACTGATCCACCGCCATCGCGAGCAAGCTCGGCTCCTACAGGTTTTACGCCATAGCCGCCGCGAAACCGTCCGGTCATGGCATAATCCGTCACCTTTTTTCTCCAGCACCTGTAAAGGGGGCAATTCCTTGACCGTTTCAAGCAAAACGTTGCACCTTTTCGGCATCAAAGCCTGCGACACCATGAAAAAGGCGCGCACCTGGCTCGATGAACACGCTGTCAGCTATGACTTCCATGATTACAAAGCGGTCGGTATCGACCGTGAACACCTGACCCAGTGGTGCAACGAGCACGGCTGGGAAGTGGTGTTGAACCGTGCAGGCACGACCTTTCGCAAGCTCGACGACGAACGCAAAGCCGATCTCGACCAGCCGAAAGCCATCGAACTGATGCTCGCACAACCTTCGATGATCAAGCGCCCGGTGCTCGATCTCGGTGACCGAACCCTGATTGGCTTCAAGCCAGATATCTACGCGGCCGCACTCAAGTAAGCAGCCCGTTTCAATTTGTTAGAGGTATCAACATGTCCACTACCCTGTTCAGCCTGGCCTTTGGTGTCGGCACTCAAAACCGTCAAGGCGCATGGCTGGAAGTGTTCTACGCGCAGCCATTGCTCAACCCGTCGGCCGAACTGGTCGCTGCCGTTGCACCGATTCTCGGTTACACCGAAGGCAACCAGGCCATTACTTTCACCACCGCCCAG
This sequence comes from Pseudomonas sp. SDO5591_S426, assembly GCF_054070755.1. Lineage (NCBI taxonomy): Bacteria > Pseudomonadati > Pseudomonadota > Gammaproteobacteria > Pseudomonadales > Pseudomonadaceae > Pseudomonas > Pseudomonas sp. SDO5591_S426. The sequence goes on from NZ_JBSVXD010000386.1 coordinate 714, forward strand.
GCTGCGCAACTGGCTGAAGCCGTGAAAGGCATCGACGCCGTGCAAGGCAAGCTGCTGACGCGCTTGGCCGAAAGCCACAAGCCGCTGGTCGCGACCCTGTTGGCCGAAGACGCTCAACTGTCGTCCACCCCTGAGGCGTACCTCAAGCTGCACCTGTTGTCCCACCGTCTGGTCAAGCCGCACGGCGTGAGCCTGGCCGGCATCTTCCCGCTGCTACCAAACGTGGCGTGGACCAGCCAAGGTGCTGTTGACCTGAGCGAACTGGCGGAAATGCAACTGGAAGCGCGCCTGCGTGGCGAGCTGCTGGAAGTGTTCTCTGTGGACAAGTTCCCGAAAATGACCGACTACGTGGTGCCGGCCGGCGTGCGTATCGCTGACGCTGCACGTCTGCGCCTGGGCGCTTATGTAGGCGAAGGCACCACCGTGATGCACGAAGGCTTCATCAACTTCAACGCCGGCACCGAAGGCCCGGGCATGATCGAAGGCCGCGTTTCCGCTGGCGTATTCGTCGGCAAGGGTTCGGACCTGGGCGGCGGTTGCTCGACCATGGGCACCCTGTCGGGCGGCGGCAATATCGTGATCAAGGTTGGCGAAGGCTGCCTGATCGGCGCCAACGCCGGTATCGGTATTCCATTGGGCGACCGCAACACTGTTGAGTCGGGCCTGTACGTGACCGCTGGTACCAAAGTGGCGCTGCTGGACGAGAACAACAAGCTGGTCAAAGTGGTGAAGGCCCGTGAACTGGCTGGCCAGGCTGACCTGCTGTTCCGTCGCAATTCGGAAACCGGCGCCGTGGAATGCAAAACCCACAAATCGGCAATCGAACTGAACGAAGCGCTGCACGCTCACAACTAAGCCACACGACCACCCGCACCTCTGTAGGAGCGAGCTTGCTCGCGATGGACGTCAACGAAAA
>NZ_JBSVXD010000387.1:0-1621 GCF_054070755.1 Pseudomonas sp. SDO5591_S426
AGGGTTATGTGTACACCTGTAGGAGCTGCCGCAGGCTGCGATCTTTTGATCTTAGCCCTTCAGTGCAGCCGCCAGAATCAGCGCCTTCATCTCCGACACCGCCGACTTGAAGCCAACGAACAGCGCATGGGCCACCAGAGCATGGCCGATGTTCAACTCATTGATGCCCTTGATCGCCGCCACGGCTTCAACGTTGTGATAGTGCAGCCCATGACCGGCATTGACGATCAACCCCTGGGCCAGGCCAAACGCCACGCCATCCGCCACGCGCTTGAGTTCTTCAGCCACTTCGGTCGGCGTCTCTGCATCGGCGTAACGACCGGTGTGCAGTTCAATGGCCGGCGCGCCAACACGACGCGACGCTTCGATCTGCCGCTCGTCGGCATCGATGAACAGCGACACTTCAGAGCCGAGCTTCGACAGGCGTTCCACTGCGGCCTTGATCCGCGCTTCCTGCCCCGCCACGTCCAGACCGCCTTCGGTGGTCAGCTCCTGACGGGTTTCCGGCACCAGGCAGATGTGCGCCGGGCGGATGCGCTCAGCGAACTGCATCATTTCTTCGGTGACGCCCATTTCGAAGTTCATGCGGGTTTGCAGCACATCCTTGAGCACCAGAACATCACGCTCCTGAATGTGCCGACGGTCTTCGCGCAGGTGCACGGTAATGCCATCGGCGCCCGCCTCTTCCGCATCCAGTGCAGCCTTGACCGGGTCCGGGTAACGAGTGCCCCGGGCCTGACGCAGGGTGGCAACGTGGTCGATGTTCACGCCAAGAAGAATGCGGGTGCTGGTGGTCACGGAAAGCGCTCCAGAAGAAGAGAAAGTTCGGTGCACAGCATACGGGGAGACTACGGCTTGCGAAACAACTCGCGACTGGCCAGGGGACGACCGCCCAAGTGAACGGCCAGCGCCTGACGCATCAGGCGCTTGGCAGCAGACAACGCGCCCGGCGCGGACCAGTCGGCTTCAGCCATGGCCAGCAGCTCGGTGCCGTTGAACAGTCCCGGTTGCAGCAAGTAGACCCGCTCCAGCCCTGCATCCACTTGCAGGCGATAGAGGCCGTCAGGGGCGATAACCTCAGCGTGGATGTCCGTAGTCAATGAGAATCCGTAACCAAGGTCATCGAGCAACCGCCATTCGAACGAACGCAACAACGGCTCCAGCGGACGACCTTCAGCCAGCGCCAGCAATGTCGCGGCGTAGTGATCGAATACGCCAGGATGCGGGTCTTCGGCGGGCAACAGGCGAATCAGCAGTTCATTGAGATAGAGGCCACTGAACAGTGCCTCACCGTTGAGCCAGGTAGAAACACCTGCAGCTTCCATGCGCCCGACATTCTTCAGCTCGCCACGCCCACGAAACTCTACTTCCAGCGGCACGAACGGCCGCGCCAGCGTCCCGGCCTTGCCCCGCGCACTGCGCAACACCGCCCGCAGCCGACCTTGCGGCGTGAGGAAGTCCACCAAAGCACTGCTTTCGCGGTAGGCGCGGGAGTGGAGGACGTAGGCGGGTTGGGGGATTGGCGCAGTGGTCGACATGGAGACGGATTTACCTGTCAGGGATTACAAAAAGATCGCAGCCTTCGGCAGTTCCTACAGGTTTGCATTGGGCCAAGGCCCGC
>NZ_JBSVXD010000388.1:0-1581 GCF_054070755.1 Pseudomonas sp. SDO5591_S426
TACCCCGACCGCATTCCCTGTAGGAGCTGCCGAAGGCTGCGATCTTTTGACCTTGATTCTAAAAATGGATGCACACCATGAACACCACCGAAAGCCTCAAGGACTACCAGCGCGTTCGCCTGCTGGCGATCCGTTCGTTGTTCGAGATCATCGAGCAGTCGAGCGAAGGCACGGTGATCGTCGACCGCGACGCCAACATCGTCTGGATGAACGAGCGTTATGCCCGGCGTTTCGGCCTGCAATCGGCCGAGGGCGCCATCGGCAAGGCCTGCGAAAGCGTGATTCCCGGTAGTTTGTTACGTGAAGTGGTGCGCACCGGAAGGCCGATTCTGCTCGACATGCAAGACACCCCCAAAGAGCCACTGGTGGTCATGCGCCTGCCGATCCACGATGACGCCGGCGAAGTGATCGGCGCCATCGGTTTTGCCCTGTTCGACGAGTTGCGCAGCCTGTCGCCGATGCTCAAACGCTACATGAGCATGCAGGAAGAACTGGCGTCGACCCGCTCACTGTTGCGGGCAAGGCAGACCAAATACAACTTCGCCCACTTCATCGGCACCAGCGCCGCCAGCCTGGAAGTCAAACGCCGCGCCCGGCGCAGCGCCAGCACCGAATCGCCGGTGTTGCTACTCGGCGAAACCGGCACCGGCAAGGAGTTGCTGGCGCAGGCTATCCACAACGCTTCGCCGCGCGCGCACAAGGCATTTGTCAGCATCAACAGCGCAGCGATCCCGGAATCATTGCTGGAAGCCGAATTTTTCGGCACCGCGCCCGGCGCCTTTACCGGCGCCGATCGCAAGGGCCGCGCCGGCAAATTGCAGATCGCTCAGGGCGGTACGCTGTTCCTCGATGAAATCGGTGACATGCCGCTGCCGCTGCAAAGCAAACTGCTGCGGGTATTGCAGGAAAAGGAATTTGAACCGGTCGGCTCCAACGACGTGATCCAGAGCGATGTGCGGGTCATCGCCGCTACCTCGACCGACCTGGAAGCGGCGATCAAACGCGGCGAGTTTCGTGCCGATTTGTATTACCGCCTCAACGTTCTGCCAATCCATGTCCCGCCGCTGCGCGACCGTCTCGACGACCTGCCCGCCCTCAGCGAAGCAATCCTTGAAGAGCTGCGCAGCCAGCACGAGCTCCACAGCGAAGCGCTGGCTCTTCTGGGTCAACACGCCTGGCCGGGCAATATCCGCGAGCTGCGCAACGTGCTGGAGCGGGCCGCACTGCTAAGTGATGACCTGCGCCTTTCAGCAACGGACATCCGCGCGGCGATCGGCACGTTTACCCCGGTTGAGCGCGTGACGCCGTTGACCATCGAGCCGCTGGAACACGAGACGTTCAGTGCGGCGCGGGAGCGTTTCGACCGGCAATTGATCGAAGCAACCCTGGCGCAATGCGGGGGCAAGGTGATCGATGCGGCGGCGCGACTGGGGCTTGGCCGGTCGACGTTGTACAAGAAGATGGCGGCGTTGGGGATTGTAGAATCTCCATAAAGAGATACATGTCTCTATTTGTAGATTTCTTCAAAATCAAAAGATCGCAGCCTGCGGCAGCTCCTACAAGGGTTTCAGCGTTTCTCTG
>NZ_JBSVXD010000389.1:0-1573 GCF_054070755.1 Pseudomonas sp. SDO5591_S426
CTATCGCGAGCAAGCTCAGCTCCTACAGGGTTTTGGGGTCAGCCTGTCAGGCATTGGGCAAACACGCCGCAACAAGACGATCTCCCGATAAAAGGTCAATTCGCACCGCCTATCTTTTGTGCGCGCACAATCTTCGTCATACAGTGACATGCGCGAGTCGCTGACCGGGAAAACTCAAGCTGCAGGAGCGCGCAGAGAACCACCCCGTATGCCTGCTAAATATCGAGGTAGAGGAAAAAAGGCGCCGACAAGTTGTCCGATGTTTTCAGCTTGCGGGACCGCAGGAGGCACAGGTTGAGCAGCAACGTGAGGGACAGATCGAGCAGCGGCGACTGCACCACCTCCACCACCTCCAGGGCCAGGGCCTTGAGCACTAGCGACAGAAGCTCGATTAAGAGTGCCTGCTACTGGCGATGGGGCTGACGCCCTTGTAAAAACAAGACTGTCGAATTGATTGCTTGGGATTCGAATGGTGGTATCAAATTGCGCAAGTCTTTGCGGGTCAACGCCGGAAGGAAACGCAGGCCCGTATTGTAAAATTTCAGGTCTAGGCTGAACATTCGTGTAAGTACCAAAAATTTCTGGACGCTCACCGCCGGAATAACCCTTTAAGGCCCGCGTCAGAAACGCATCCGCACTTGCTTGATTTTCAGTCACATACAACCCCTTTCCTAAAAGTTTTCCTCCTCGGTGCATGCCAGACCACGCAACGTCTCCACCAACTTGCAGCGCACTAACAGAGCTTGGCTTACCAACGTGATATCCCACGAAGGAAACTTGTTTGCCCGCATGTTTCTGCAAAGCATTCAACGCTCCCACCATACCTATCAAAGGCGCATGCCCTGTCGGATCTGTGCGCCCAATCGGATTCCCCAAGACATACGCATATGCATTCACGCCCCCCCTACCAAACGGACTCCAACTGTCCGGACTGTTAAACCGCATCAACACCGGATTGAACGCCCTGTATCCAATACCCAGTAAATAGTGCCCAGTCACCGGGTCTGCACGTTCACCGTTGAACCCCAACAAACTACTCAAGCCGCTTTCGGCTCGATGGTGGCCATAGGGTGAGTAAACGATGGGCTGTGGCAGGCTGCCTTTCTGTAGCGATTGCAGGACTGAACGTTGCTGATCAGTAGCCAGCAAGGCGACGTCGATTGAATCGTTCTGGCGTTGTAGTTGCCCTAGAATCTGATCATCAACCTGGAAAATGGTCTTGCGCAATGCACCCTGTATTTCAGTGGCGAGACGACTTATGCAATAGAAGCGCTGATGCACGGGAGCGTTCGGTTGAGCATGACCGGTCAGGCGATCCAGAGGATCATATCGATACTCGCACAGCGATAAACGCAGTTGGGTCAACATAGAATCGATCCATGCAATATGTGTGGAGATTTAACTATCCACCTTGCTTCCTCTTTTGTGTACTAGCAGAACTGATAGGTTGGAATGGGAAGATGCCCGCTCTTTTGGTGTTTTTTTGTCCCAGCGATTTTCCCCGGCAAACACCACCCCCTGTAGGAGCTGAGCTTGCTCGCGATAGCGGTAAGTCAGTCGACATCATTGGTGA
>NZ_JBSVXD010000390.1:0-1542 GCF_054070755.1 Pseudomonas sp. SDO5591_S426
TGATCGCATGCCCCTGTAGGAGCTGCCGAAGGCTGCGATCTTTTGATCTATTGCCCTCACATCCAGACTTTTAAGATTGACCCGGCAACTTTATTTCGTTTGCCCCCTACCGCTGCTGACGGCTTAGATAAAAAGAAGTCCTCCTTCTTCCGAGCCGGTCATCCATGCGCAGCGAAACCATCAGTCAGTCGATCAATATCGTTCACCCTGTCACGCTCAGCCACGGCAAAAACGCCGAGGTCTGGGACACCGAAGGCAAACGCTACATCGACTTCGTCGGTGGCATCGGCGTACTCAACCTCGGCCATTGCCATCCTCGAATCGTCGAAGCCATTCGCGAACAAGCCACGCGCCTGACCCACTACGCATTCAACGCCGCGCCTCATGGCCCTTACATCGACTTGATGGACCGCCTCAGCACGTTTATCCCGGTCGATTACCCGGTCAGCGGCATGCTCACCAACAGCGGCGCCGAAGCGGCTGAGAACGCGCTGAAGATCGTTCGCGGGGCCACCGGCCGCACTGCCGTGATCGCCTTTGACGGTGCCTTCCACGGTCGCACCTTGGCCACACTCAACCTCAACGGCAAAGTCGCGCCTTACAAACAGAAAGTCGGCACACTGCCTGGGCCGGTCTATCACTTGCCATTTCCCAGCCAGGATAACGGCGTGACTTGCGCTGAAGCGCTGAAGGCCATGGATCGGTTGTTCAGCGTTGAAATCGATGTCGAGGACGTGGCCTGCTTCATCGTCGAACCGGTGCAGGGCGAAGCGGGTTTCCTGGCCATGGACGTCGAGTTCGCCCAGGCACTGCGCAAATTCTGTGACGAAAAGGGCATTGTGCTGATCGCCGATGAAATCCAGTCCGGTTTCGGCCGCACCGGTCAGCGTTTTGCGTTTTCGCGACTGGGTATCGAGCCGGACCTGATCCTGCTCGGTAAAAGCATCGCCGGTGGCGTGCCGCTCGGTGCGGTCGTCGGGCGCAAATCGCTGCTCGACATCTTGCCCAAGGGCGGGCTCGGCGGCACCTATTCCGGCAACCCCATCGCCTGCGCCGCTGCATTGGCGACGCTGGACGAAATGACCGATGCCAATCTGCAAGCGTGGGGCACGCAGCAGGAAGAGGCGATTGTCAGCCGCTACGAAACCTGGCGCGCGAGCAAGCTGTCGCCGTATCTGGGACGTCTGACCGGTGTTGGCGCGATGCGCGGCATCGAACTGGCGAATGCCGACGGTTCACCCGCAGCGGCGCAATTGACGCAACTGCTGGCGCTGGCGCGGGACGCCGGTTTGCTGCTGATGCCTAGCGGCAAGTCGCGTCACATCATTCGGCTGTTGGCGCCGTTGACGACCGAATCTGCGGTACTGGAGGAAGGGCTGGATATCCTTGAGGCGTGCCTGGCAAAACTGACCTGACCTGACCTGACCTGTAGGAGCTGCCGAAGGCTGCGATCTTTTGATCTTGATCTTCAAGAGCCAGATCAAAGGATCGCAGCCTTCGGCAGCTCATACACGATGGAGATCGTATTTTCATAGGCACGAA
>NZ_JBSVXD010000391.1:0-1516 GCF_054070755.1 Pseudomonas sp. SDO5591_S426
GATTTCTGTCGATCACATTGTTTGTGTACACCAAAGGACCTGTGGGAGCGGGCTTGCCCGCGATGAGGCCCTATCAGGCACTCACTTGGCAAACAACTGCCCAATATCCTTGAACGCCTTGAACTCCAGCGCATTCCCACAAGGATCGAACAAAAACATCGTCGCCTGTTCGCCCACCAACCCTTGAAAACGAATCCCCGGCTCAATCACGAAGCGCGTCCCCAGCGACTGCAAACGCTCCGCCAGTGCATTCCATTCCGCCATCCCCAACACCACGCCGAAGTGCGGCACCGGCACATCATGGCCGTCGACGGCGTTGGTGTGGGCTGCTTCCTGTGAAGCGTTTTTCGGCGCCAGATGAATCACCAGTTGATGACCGAAAAAGTTGAAATCGACCCAATGATCGCTGGAGCGACCTTCTTCCAGGCCGAACACCGAGCCATAAAAGTGCCGCGCGGCAGCCAGGTCGTAGACGGGAATGGCCAGGTGAAAAGGAGAGAGTTGCATCAGGCGAGCCTCAATCATGGGAAGTTGAGACGAGTTTAGCCCTGTGCATTTTGATTGAAAGACGATAGTTTTTGCGCCGAGCTCAAATTATTTCGATCAATCGAGGTGGCGCCATGCTGCGCGAGTTGAAGACCTTTATCGCCGTGGCACGCTACGGCACGTTTGCGGCAGCGGGCATGCACATCGGTTTGACGCAGTCGGCGGTCAGCGCGCAGATCCGCAATCTGGAACAGGCCCTCGGCATTCGTTTGTTCGATCGCACCGGACGTCAGGCGCTGCTCAATGCGGCGGGTCAACGAGCGTTGCCGATGGCCATGGAAATGCTCGAGACCTTCAGCCGCATGGCGGTCAGCGATGACGTCAGCGAGTACCGGGGCGAACTGAAAATCGGCGCAGTCGCGACGGTGCAAACCGGGTTGCTGCCCCAGACTCTGCTGCGATTGCGCCAGCAAGCACCATTGCTGGAACCGAAACTGGTGCCCGGCGTGTCGCTGAATCTGTTGAGCCAGGTGGACACCGGCGAAGTGGACCTGGCAATCCTGATCAAGCCGCCGTTTGACCTGCCCAAGGAGTTGTCGGCGCAAGTGATCCGCCGCGAACCATTCGTGCTGATCGTGCCGGTCGACCTTGAAGGCGACGACCCGTTGCAGCTACTCGCCGAACACCCCCATGTGCGCTACGACCGCAACTCGTTCGGCGGACGGCTGGTTACGCGGTTTCTGCGTGAACAACAGATTGATGTGCACGTTGCCCTGGAACTGGATGAGCTGGAAGCCATTGTGAAAGTGGTTGAGTGCGGTTTGGGTATTTCGCTGCTACCCGAGGCCGGGTTGTGGCTTGAACATGGGGCAAAGGTGAGGGTAATTCGCTTGGGCGAATTGACCTTTTATCGGGAGATCGTCTTGTTGCAGCGCTACAGCCAGCGACAACAGCCGATTCAGCAGTTGTTTGCCAAATGCCTGACAGGCTGACCCCAAAACCCTGTAGGAGCTGAGCTTGCTCGCGATAG
>NZ_JBSVXD010000392.1:0-1493 GCF_054070755.1 Pseudomonas sp. SDO5591_S426
AACAGTATTGCAGAAATGGGGGTATCCATAGATGTGGGAGCGGGCTTGCCCGCGAAGGCGATCTGAAGTTCAACACCACTGTGGACGATGCGAACCCAACTCCGAGGCTGCCAGCGTCCACTGCACCGGCGTCCCGGTGATCCTTAGCGGTACGTGCAAGCGATGCGCAGGCCCCCACGGTGTTTGCTCAACCAGCATACCCTGATCGCGGTCATCCTCAACCCGCAACAACTCTTCGCTACCGCGACCATGCTCGATCAACAACTTCGCCGTACGCGCCAACGACAATCGTGCCGATCCACCCTGGCCGCTGCTCAAGCGTTCTGTCAGCAACCTGATCGCACTGGCCGCCATCAAGTATCCGGTGGCGTGATCGAGCGCTTGCACCGGCAACGGCGTCGGTTTGTCCGCGTGCTTCCACTGCATGCCGGCGTCCGCAATACCGCTGCTCATCTGCACCAGGCTGTCGAAGCCACGACGGTTTTGCCATGGGCCGTTCCAGCCGTAGGCATTGAGGCAAACGTCGATCAGACCGGGGGCCAGTTTTTGTCGTTCAGTGACTCCGTAACCCAAGCGCTCCAACGCATCGGCGCGGTAACCGTGAAGCACGATGTCGGCGTCCTTGAGCAGGCTGTCGAACAATGCGCGGTCGTCCTTTTCGTGCAGGTCCAGGCGAGCGCAGCGTTTGCCCAGGGTCATTTCCGGCACCACGCCCGGTTCGTTCCAGGTGGGCGGGTCGATGCGTAAAACGTCGGCGCCAAGACCGGCGAGAAAACGGCTGGCGACGGGGCCGGCGAGCACGCGGGTCAAATCCAGCACCTTGATCCCGGCCAGCGGTTGCGCGACCGAACCTTGCCACAGCGTGCCGTTATGGCTGCCGTGATGACCGAATTGAATCGGCGGCTCGGCATTGACTGCCCGACCTTGCGGATGTGCCTGCCATTGTTCCCAGGTGCGCATTTCGGCGGCACAACCACCGGCATCGACCACGGCTTGCTCCAGATCGGTCTTGGCCCATTGCGCGACTTTGCTGGCCATCGCGGCACGGTCGGCGCAGGCGCCCAGCACGGATTCAGCGGCGGCACGGTGATGAGGGGCGTTGGTGTGCAGGCGTATCCAGCCATCCTTGGCGGCGTAGTCGCCGGCGACCGGGTCCCACAGCGGCGGCACGTTCCAGCCTACCGGGCGGATTGAACTGGAGAACCAGAACGAGGCCAGGCGTCGGTCGACTTCAAGGGTGGGCAAGCGCCCTGTTTGTTGAAGAAGGAGTTCGCTGACCGCCTGACCGGCGGCGGCAATGCTGGCGCACGCAAGGTCCGTAACGGCAAACGCCGAGGGCAGGGCGCCAGTGGCGGTGAACGGGATTGGCGTGTGCGGCAAGCCGAGTGCGGCTTGAATGGACGTGAGTAAATCAGTCATCGAAGGCCCTCCGGAACGAGAAGGCAGCATAGATCATAAGATCAAAAGATCGCAGCCTGCGGCAGCTCCTACAC
>NZ_JBSVXD010000393.1:0-1493 GCF_054070755.1 Pseudomonas sp. SDO5591_S426
CACAGTGTTTGCCGGCGATCACAAATGTTGTATACGCCACAAAACCTGTGGGAGCGGGCTTGCCCGCGATGCAGACGCTGCGATTTAAGGACAATTGCTTAAATTCTGCACCCGCTCAATATAAGCCTGAACCTCCCGCACAGCCGCCTCGGTATTTGCAAACGGCCCCTCCAGCGTGTTTTCCCGGGTGCTGAAATACAACTCCCCATTCACCCGACATAACCAGTCACTGCGAAAATGCAGGGCGGGGGCGTTGTCCTGGGCGCGCATGCCGTACATGGCGATCTCCTGAGGGGAATTGCTGTTGATGGATCCAATCAGGTTAGGCAACAAGTACTTGCCGCGCCTGGCGACCCGATCGACGGCTCGACGCCAATTTCACGTTGCGACCTGCACAGTTTCATTCGCGGCCAGAGGCCAACTGTCCCTGTGTGCCACACGCCGGTGCGCCTAGAATGGCGGTTCTTGTCACTGGGTTTTGGGGTTCGCATGCACATTTCATCGGGTCGCTGGGTTTACGGACTTTTCCTGGCCTTGCTGACCGCGCTGCTGTGGGGAATCCTGCCGATCAAGCTCAAACAGGTGTTGACGGTGATGGACCCGGTCACGGTGACCTGGTTTCGCCTGATGGTGTCCGGTGGTTGCCTGTTCCTTTATCTGGCGGCGACCAAACGCCTGCCGAGCCGCAAAGTGCTCGGGCCGCGTGGCGGCTGGCTGGTGTTGATGGCGGTGCTCGGGCTGGTGGGCAACTATGTGCTGTATCTGATGGGTCTGAACCTGCTCAGCCCCGGCACCGCGCAACTGGTGGTGCAGATGGGGCCAATCATGTTGCTGATCGCCAGCGTGTTTGTATTCAAGGAGCGTTTCAGCCTGGGGCAGGGCATTGGCTTGCTGGTGTTGCTGATCGGTTTCGTCCTGTTTTTCAATCAGCGCCTGGCTGAGTTGCTGACGTCATTGAGCGATTACACCGCCGGCGTGTTGCTGGTGTTGTTGGCGTCCACGGTCTGGACTTTCTATGCGCTGGGGCAAAAACAGCTGCTGACGGTATGGAATTCGTTGCAGGTGATGATGGTGATCTACCTGTTTTGCGGGCTGTTACTGACGCCGTGGGTGCATCCGCTGGAAGCGCTGCAATTGAATCCGTTGCAAGGCTGGCTATTGCTGGCGTGTTGCATGAACACCCTGATTGCCTACGGTGCGTTTGCCGAGGCGCTGGCGCATTGGGAAGCTTCGCGGGTGAGTGCGACATTGGCAATCACGCCGTTGGTGACGTTTGGCGCTGTTGCCCTGGCCGCATGGTGGTGGCCGGAGTATGTGCACGCCGAGACCATCAATGGTCTGGGTTATGGCGGGGCGATTTTGGTTGTATTGGGGTCGGCGTTGGTGGCGTTGGGGCCTTCGTTGATTGCCGGGCTCAAGGCGCGGAAGATGCGGATGGCTTGAGGATCAAAGGATCGCAGCCTGCGGCAGCTCCTACAGGGAAACGCGTATTT
>NZ_JBSVXD010000394.1:0-1489 GCF_054070755.1 Pseudomonas sp. SDO5591_S426
GTTCACCACCGACCACTGTGGGAGCGGGCTTGCCCGCGATGAGGCCAGTAGCTTCACCACTATTCCAGCATCTTCCCCAACAACCAACTCCCCGCCGGCCCCGGCGGATTCTGCCTCGACCACAGCGCATCCACCGACACTGTTTTCGGCCAGCCGCGCACTTGCAGCTCCTGCAAAGTGCCCGGCCCAAAACGCGCCACCAGCCAGCGTGGCAACGGCGTCCAGCCAAAACCACCCTGGGCCATTTCCAGCAGCATCAAATAACTCGGCGCCGACCAGACGCGGCCCTTCGCCCGGCTCTCATACGGATTGACGATGGTTGCCAGGCGCAATTCGCGGTGTTGTTGCAGCGCGTCTTGGTCGATGTGTTTCAACGTGGCCAACGGATGTTCGGGCGACACGAACAGCGCGATTTCCGTGCGTTCGTCCACCGTCGAATTGACCAGGTCCGGCGGATAACTGTCCTGCATTTCGGCGAAGGCAATCTGCGCCCGACCGCTTTGCACCAACGCCACCAGATCGTCGCATTCGGCGATCAGGCATTCGAGTTCGAGGTCCGGGTAACGCTGTTCGAACGCACTGAGTGAGGCTTCGAAACGGTCGGATTGATAGGTGTCGGAAAGCGCCACGGTGAGCTTCGCCTCCACCCCTTGCGACAGTTGGCTGGCGGTCATTTCCAGACGGCTGGTGGCCGCCAGAATCTCTTCCGCCCGTTGCAGCACCACATGCCCGGCCGGGGTCAGGCCGGGTTTACGGCTGCTGCGGTCGAACAGCGTCAGGTTCAGGTCGATTTCCAGGCTGGCCACCGCCGCGCTGATGGTCGACTGACTGCGGCCCAACTTGCGCGCCGCAGCGGAAAACGAACCTTGGGTGGCGGCTTCGACAAACGCCAGCAGCACTTCATGAGAGGCCATGAACTATCGCCTTGATCGATGGTTATTGGTTATGAAGTATCGGTGTGATGACAGATCATGGCAACCACAGTCACTCAGGGAGTCAGGCCATGAGCGCCAACAAATCCATCACTGAACGTATTTTCCAGGCCATTGGTTTCGAATTGCTGGCCATTCTGATCTGTACGCCGTTGCTGGCCTGGATCATGGACAAACCGATGCTGGAAATGGGCGTCGTCACCATGGTCATTGCCGTACTGGCGCTGGCCTGGAACGTAGTCTTCAACGGGTTGTTCGACCGGGTGCTCAAACGCTTGGCCATTGCACACAACGCTTGGGTCCGCGTGGTGCACGCGCTGTTGTTCGAAGGCGGACTGGTTGCCCTCGGTGTGCCGTTGATTGCGTGGTGGTTGAATGTCAGCCTGTGGCAGGCGTTCCTGCTGGATATCGGCGTGCTGCTGTTTTTCCTGCCGTACACCTACGTTTATCACTGGGTGTATGACGTGGTGCGGGAGCGAGTGCTGATGCGCCAGACCTGCGTGCAGTAAAACAAAAAGATCGCAGCCTGCGGCAGCTCCTACAAACTGGATGCACCC
>NZ_JBSVXD010000395.1:0-1463 GCF_054070755.1 Pseudomonas sp. SDO5591_S426
TGTCTACGCCATCGCGAGCAAGCTCGCTCCCACAGGAATGGGTGTTTTATTGAGGATTTTCCGTGCGTTCACTGTTCTGGCGTATCCTGGCCAGCTTCTGGCTGGCCATCGCTCTGGTTGCAGGGCTGTCCATATTGCTCGGGCACATGCTCAACCAGGATGCGTGGATTCTCAGCCGCCATCCGGGCCTCAACACCCTGGCCGAACAGTGGACGCAAACCTACGAAGCCCAAGGCGAAGTCGACGCCCAGGACCTGCTGGAACAACGTAAACGCCAGTATCACATCGACGTCCAGGTGCTCAACGAGAGCGGTGACCCGGTGGTGCGCGGCACCTTTCCGCGCCGCGCCGCCGCCTTCGAAGCACGGCAGAACAACGACGACCGACGCCTGCCATGGCGGCGCCTGACCGATGAATACACCAGCGAAAAAACCGGCGACACCTACCTGTTCATCTACCGGATTCCCCACCCCGAACTCAACGCCTGGCACCGCGAAAGCCTGCTCTGGCCGCTGAGTGCATTGGGCATTGCCTTGGTGGTGCTGACCCTGTTCAGCCTGCTGGTGACCTTCTCCATCACTCGCCCGCTCAGTCGTTTACGCGGCGCGGTGCATGATCTGGGGCAAACCACGTACCAACAGAACAGCCTGATCAAACTGGCCAACCGGCGCGATGAATTCGGGGTACTGGCCAACGACTTCAACCGCATGGGTTCGCGCCTGCAAAGCCTGATCGGCAGCCAACGTCAGCTGCTGCGAGATGTATCCCACGAACTGCGTTCCCCGCTCGCCCGGTTGCGCATCGCCCTCGCACTGGCCGAACGGGCCACGCCTCAGGAACGGGAAAAACTCTGGCCGCGCCTCACCCGCGAATGCGACCGGCTCGAAGCGTTGATCAGTGAAATCCTGGTACTGGCGCGGGTCGATGCCGACAACGCCAGCGCCGAAGACGTAGACCTGAACTCGCTGCTCAATACTCTGCAAAAAGATGCGCAACTGGGTTCACCGGATCAACTGGTCCATCTCGAAGCCGAGGCGCAACTGAGTCTCAAGGGCTGGCCGACCATGATCGAGCGCGCCGTCGACAACCTGCTGCGCAACGCCCAACGCTTCAATCCGGTCGGCGGTCTGCCGATTGAAATGCAGGCGTTACGCAATGGCGAACGGATTGTGGTGAGCGTACGTGATCATGGGCCGGGGGTCGACGCGGAACATTTGAACCAGCTCGGCGAGCCGTTCTATCGTGCGCCGGGGCAGACAGCGGCCGGGCATGGCCTGGGCCTGGCGATTGCCCGGCGAGCGGCCGAGCGCCATGGCGGGAATCTGGTGCTGGCCAATCACCCGGAGGGCGGGTTTATTGCCAGTCTGGAATTGCCGTTGGTGCCGGGGGCTGTCGTTTCGCCGTAAAAATGGGGTGATGCAAAAAGATCGCAGCCTCGTTTCACTCGACAGCTCCTACAAGGT
>NZ_JBSVXD010000396.1:0-1462 GCF_054070755.1 Pseudomonas sp. SDO5591_S426
CGGGGCTGCACTACAACACGTTTCGGTATTACGATCCGGAGGTGGGGCGGTTTGTAACGCAGGATCCGATTGGGTTGTTGGGTGGGGATAACCTCTATCAGTATGGGAGTAACCCTTTAGGTTGGATAGATCCATTAGGATTAACCTGTTCGTCGCTTCATGAAAGGGTCGTCAATGATGCGAACAAAGTCGCATCTGCTGGAGGGGAAATCACCGCCAAGCAAGCTCAGATTTTGAAAGGAAATCTTCCCGTTGTTCAGCGACGTACTGTGTTTCAAAATCAGATGGCACGGAAAGAATTTGTGGGCAGTCAGAACTATTTGATGAAGCAATGGGAAGCTAACACCGGTAGAGTATGGCCATCTGGTGCAACTCCCCATCACATCATACCTTTGGAAAGTGGTGGAGCGAATAAATGGTGGAATCTGATGCCAACACATGGCGCATTGCCAAATCATTCCTTGCCTGGAATTCCAGGCCCGCATGCCGCAGGTGGTGTTCTTAGGACCACAATTCAACAAGGAAGAAAGGCTCTGCCGCCTGGTACAATAACTGATCTGAGATTGTAATATGATTGATATTGATGAAGCGTGTAAAAAAATCGAAGGATTTGAGTTTTTCTCTAATATGGGAGGTTGCGGGCCTGAAGATACTAATTACATATATATAGAGAACGTTCAGAAGGTTTTCGTAGAGCCTTCTGAATCTGAGTTTCATGGGTGCTATCATGGTGTTGAATGGCTGCCCACAGCCCCAACCCAACCCGATCCGTTTTATGATGTTCCGAAACCACCATCAGACTTGGTAGCTATGCGCATGAAGGTGAATAAGGCAGTAATGACGGCTACTAAAAATATTGATAAGAGTAAGTTCATTTGTGCGCCGCATGATTTTAGTGTTGCTGCAAGAAATGGGGTGTGTTTTGCCTTTAGGCAATATGTATCTGAAAGTTATTACGGGCTTGGTGATCGATGGGCGACAATAATAAAATTATATTACTCTGGTCACTGGCCTGTTGGATATTATAATAAAAAAATAATCGTTATTTGAGTTGTGGTGGAAGATTTATATTATCTTTTGTCGGCGGTGGGGTGTTGGCTCTCCGTTAGTATGGGTATATATGCTTCGCTCTTTATTAATGTAGATCATTAGGTATTTGACGATTCAGCACGCCGTTTCAACTGCGGCGACGACTTGATCGCCAACCACAGCAATGCCCTGACCCCGACCTTTAATTGTCAGTGAGAATACATTCGCAACTGGCAACGTATGGTGGAGCATTGGACCAGTGATAATGAGCGCTTCCAGTTCCTCGTTGACATCGAGGCCTCTACCCCCTCCATCGGTTACAGACGTGCGCACACTGACGGCAAAGGCCAGACCACCCGCCTGCTACGCACCGCCCGAGGATTGCCGAGCAGCCGTCAGGACGCCAAGGGCCAGCGCATCCGCTACGAATACG
>NZ_JBSVXD010000397.1:0-1455 GCF_054070755.1 Pseudomonas sp. SDO5591_S426
TTCAAATCAAAAGATCGCAGCCTTCGGCAGCTCCTACATTTGCGTATGGGGCCATCCAGCAAAAAGGCGCCAAAATCCCCTGTTTATGGCAAACTTCGCGCCTATAAACGCCGGCCCCGCGGTTTTGAGCCTTCGCCGCCGCGGGCAGGTCGGAATAAAGCGATGCCAGGTTTGCGTCCCCCGGATGGGAATAGACCCTTTGTGTGTTGGTACGTCGGTGCCAATGCTTTCTGCCTGAACAGATTAGAGACACGACCATGCATAACGTCGTCATCAGTGGCACCGGCCTGTACACCCCGGCCAACAGCATCTCCAACGAAGAGCTGGTGCAGTCTTTCAATGCCTATGTGGCGCAATTCAACGCCGATAACGCCGACGCCATCGCGAGCGGTGAAGTCGAAGCATTGACCGAATCCAGCGCAGCGTTCATCGAAAAAGCGTCCGGCATCAAGAGCCGCTTTGTCATGGACAAGGAAGGCATCCTCGACCCGCAACGCATGGCGCCACGCCTGCCGGAGCGCTCGAACGACGAATGGTCGGTGCTGTGCCAGATGGCCATCGGCGCTGCCGAACAAGCCTTGCAACGCGCCGGCAAAACCGCAGCGGACATCGACGGCGTGATCGTCGCCTGCTCCAACCTGCAACGCGCCTATCCGGCGATCGCCATCGAAGTACAGGAAGCCTTGGGCATCCAGGGTTTCGGTTTCGACATGAACGTGGCCTGCTCTTCGGCGACCTTCGGCATCCAGACCGCCGCCAACAGCATCCAGTTGGGTCAGGCCCGGGCGATCCTGATGGTCAACCCGGAAGTCTGCACCGGTCACCTGAACTTCCGCGACCGCGACAGCCACTTCATCTTCGGCGATGCGGCCACGGCCGTGATCATCGAACGTGCCGACCTGGCCACGTCCAAGTACCAGTTCGACATCGTCAGCACCAAGCTGCTGACCAAGTTCTCCAACAACATTCGCAACAACTTCGGTTTCCTCAACCGCGCGGCGGAAGAGGGCATCGGTGCGAAAGACAAGCTGTTCGTCCAGGAAGGCCGCAAGGTGTTCAAGGAAGTCTGCCCGATGGTGGCCGAGCTGATCGGTGAGCATCTGCAAGAAAACCAGCTCAACGTCAGCGACGTGAAGCGTTTCTGGCTGCACCAGGCCAACCTCAGCATGAACCACCTGATCGTCAAGAAACTGCTCGGTCGCGACGCCACCGAACAGGAAGCGCCGGTGATTCTCGACACTTACGCCAACACCAGCTCCGCCGGTTCGGTAATTTCCTTCCACAAGAACCAGGACGACCTGCCTGCCGGTTCGCTGGCGGTACTGAGTTCGTTCGGCGCCGGTTACTCGATCGGTAGCGTGATTCTGCGCAAGCGCTGAGTTAGCGCTCTACGCGGATCCCTGGAGGAGTGAGCCTGCTCGCGATGGCGGTGTGTCATTAACATGTATGTTGGCT
>NZ_JBSVXD010000398.1:0-1425 GCF_054070755.1 Pseudomonas sp. SDO5591_S426
CCCACTGTCTACCCGCTTTTGAAAAACCGCTGCCCCGTTGCATCTATGTATTAGGCCTATTCGTGGAAGCCGTCTTCGGCTTCTGGCCAAAATTGGAAAAGCTCGTGGTATGCCGATTACAGTCAGGCCTCGAAGGCCAGTAGGAGCTTAGGCATCAATCCACGCCGGTCTTACCTGGGGTCAATTTTTTTCAGCAGAGGGTCAGACGGTTAGTACCTCGGTGGCAGAACTCTGTCGCTCAGTGGCCCATCGTCGCTGGCTGGCCATCACCCGCGTGGCGACGATAAGTCTGGTCATTCTGTAGAAGCACCCAGACGATTCGCAGGTTGCGGTTGGCTAGCCTGATCGCAGCCTCCTTACGGCCCAACCGGCTCATCCAGTGCAACAAGCGGCGGTCATCGGGTTGCTGGGAATCAGGTCGTAGTTGTTGCAGCACCGCATGGGCTCCCTGGATCATCAGGCTGCGTAAATAAGCATCACCTCGCTTGGTCATGCCCCCCAGCCGGACCGTCTCCCCGCTGCTGTGCTGGTCAGGCACCATGCCAAAGTACGCGGCAAACTTGCGGGCATTGGGAAATCGCTCAGGCTTGGTTTCCTTGGCCACCAGTGCCGTGGCAGTGATCGGGCCGATGCCGCGCACAGTCATTAGCCGCTTCGCCGTCATGTCGGTGTTGGCGGCCACTTCCAGGCGTCCCGTCAGTACGCTGATGCGCTCGCCCAAATGGCGCCACTCGGCCAACAGTTCGTCGATCAGTTCACGCAGCAGGCCCGGCACCGGTTGGGTGGCATCTTCCAGCACCCGCGGAATTTTCTGGCTGATCGCAACATCGCCCTGCGCCAAGGCTACGCCGTGCTCAAGCAGCAGGCCGCGCATCTGATTACTGAGGGCCGTGCGTCGACGCACATAGCCCTGGCGGGCGCGATGCAACGCCTGCATTGCCAGCGCCGTAACGCTTTTGACCGGTACTGCGCAGATTTTTTCATCGCGATTAGCCCGCAGAATCGCCAGCGCATCGTTGCGATCATTTTTAGGCCCGCTGCGATGTGTGGCCACCAAACCGGCTGGAAGAATCCGCACCGGATTGCCTTGGTCTTGCAGCTGCCGGGCCCAGGCCTGGGCACCCGGACCGGTCTCCATCAAAACCACGACATGCGGCGGCAACTGTCGGAGAAAATCATAAAACGCCTCGCGCGACTTGATCCGCTGCTCGTAGAACACCTGGCCGAGGATATCTTCACCGGCGACCTGAAAGACCTGTTTGGCCAGGTCGACCGCCAAGGTTGTGCAGGCCGACAAATCGGAAGAAGACACGGATTGATCAAACGAACTATGATTTTTCATGGACTCGCCCTCGCTGTCGTTGGCTGTTTAGACTGCCACCGTGGCGCATTGACGCCTCGGCTTGGGCGAGTCCATCCAATTAC
>NZ_JBSVXD010000399.1:0-1422 GCF_054070755.1 Pseudomonas sp. SDO5591_S426
CACATGTCCCGATGTAGGAGCTGCCGCAGGCTGCGATCTTTTGATCTTGCTTAACGGCGCTGGGCGTTACGTACGGAAACCTGATCGTTCAACGTCCAGAAGTCATACAGCACCCCCAGAAAGAACACCCCGCCCGTCACCAGGTACAGCAACCCGCTGATCCACTTCCCCTGATACATCCGGTGCACGCCGAGCACGCCGAGAAACGTCAGCAGAATCCACGCCACGTTGTACTCGATGGGACCTGCGGTAAACCGCAAATCCGCTTCACGGTCCATGGCCGGGATCAGGAACAGGTCGATCAACCAGCCAATCCCCAATAATCCGAAGGTGAAGAACCAGATCGTCCCGGTCACCGGCTTGCCGTAATAGAAGCGGTGAGCACCGGTAAAACCGAAAATCCACAGCAGATAACCAATCACTTTACTGTGCGTGTCTTGATGCGGAACGGGCGATTGATAGGTGTTCATGGATGACCTCGATTCACACGATAGATAAATATTCTTTAAATCTTTGTGACTTTTTTACGAGCAGCCGACGTATGGCAAATGCTACCGTCACGTCCGTCAAAGCCTTGCAGCACTTGAGTTCTGTCCGACAATTGCGTCCTTTTTCCGCTTGTTTGGTTCCGTTAGAACCAAGTGGAATCGACAAACGGCCTCGGAATGCTAAAAAAAGCTGTTATAAAGTTTCGCGCTAACCCATACGAGCCTTGCCTAATGCGTCCATTTTTCAAGACATGGCTAACCATTTGCCTATTATTGCCACTGGCCGCCCACGCCACCAATCGTGAGCAACGTCTTCCGAACGTTAATGGTTACACCCCAAAATCCCATGCTTCTGCTCCTTCGAGCAAAAGCAAGAAATCGCTCAAGACTGCACCGCAACTGAGCAGCAGCAAAAGCAGCCTGGTGCCACCTATGGCGACCAAGGAAAGCAGCAACGTGCTGAGCCGCGCGGTGAACGTCCTCGGTACGCCGTACCGTTGGGGCGGCAGCAGCCCGAGCAAAGGCTTCGATTGCAGCGGCCTGGTGAAATACGCGTTCAACGACGCCACGTTTGACCTGCCACGTACGTCCAACGCCATGGCCAGCGGTCACGGCGAGAAGGTCGATCGCAACGATTTGAAACCGGGCGACCTGATTTTCTTCAACATCAAGAGCCGTCGAGTCAACCACGTTGCCATCTACCTGGGCAACGACCGCTTCATCCACGCGCCTCGCCGTGGCAAGTCGGTGACCATCGACACCTTGAAGAAACCGTACTGGGAACAACATTACGTCGTTGCCAAGCGGGTTCTGCCGAAAGAACAGAATGCGTTGCGGGTTGTTCAGCGCTGATCTCAGCGTTTGGAATCTACTTCGCACATGACGCCCTCATCGCGAGCAAGCTCGCTCCCACAGGAGTGATGCAGTCCATGTG
>NZ_JBSVXD010000400.1:0-1419 GCF_054070755.1 Pseudomonas sp. SDO5591_S426
AATCAAAATCAAAAGATCGCAGCCTTCGGCAGCTCCTACAGGGTAGGCAGTGTTACTTGAAGCCGTTCTGACGCCAGGCCTCGTACACGGCCACCGCCACGGTGTTCGACAGATTCAGGCTGCGACAGCCCTCGCGCATCGGCAGGCGCAGGCGTTGGTCGCTGGGAAGGGCATCGAGCACTTCGGCTGGCAGGCCACGGCTCTCCGGGCCGAACAGGAAGGCATCACCCTCCACGAAACTCGCGTCGTGGAACGGCCGTGAGCCCTTGGTGGTGAAGGCGAACACCCGTGGGTGACCGAGGCTTTCCAGGCAACTGGCCAAGTCCGCGTGGCGCTGCAGAGTGGCATACTCGTGGTAATCGAGGCCGGCCCGGCGCAGGCGCTTGTCGTCCATCTCGAAGCCTAGCGGTTCGATCAAATGCAGGTGGCAGCCACTGTTGGCGCACAGCCTGATAACGTTGCCGGTATTCGGCGGAATTTCTGGTTGGAAAAGGATGACGTGAAACATGCACGGCTCCGAAGGTAAAGATGAGCGGCATTCTACGCCGCAAGCTGACTCTCGTTCGAAACTATTCCCGCGCGTGATGATGTCGCTGGCCATTGTCGGGGTGATGCTGGGGCTGATGATCGGTCGCCTGACCACTCCCGACCCGACTGAGTTGCAACAAGTCGAGGTGACGAACGACGGCCTGGTGGTGTGGTTCAACAACGAACCCAAGATCCACGGCGAGATCGTCGACGGTAGCGTCGCGTTGCTGTTCGAGGCTGAGGGCAAGGCGCAGCAAGGCCAGCTCAAGCTCAACGACAAAGGCGTGAACTGGCGGGTGCGTTCGAGTGATGAGGGTTTGTTGCTGACGGTGGTAGCGGCCCGGCCGCTGCAGGGCGAGTGGACCGGTAGCGAGGTCGATGACCGCTGGCGGCTGGAGATCCATCTCCGGGAGCAATAAAAGAGGGAATCCCCGGCCTGCCTGTACCAAGGTCCCCAAAACGGGAGGGTTCGCGCATTGCGTCGTGAACCCGGTGTAAAGAGGGAATCCCCGGCCTGCCTGTACCAAGGACCCCAAAACTGGGTGGGCTCGTCGCTTTGTGCGGTGTGAGCCCGGTGTAAAGAGGGGAATCCCCGGCCTGCCTGTACCAAGGTCCCCGAAACTGGGTAATGAACTGAATCACTGATGAGACTGTTGCAGGGGGCGTGCCAGTTTTTAACAAGTTGAAACAGAAAGGCGCGTAAATACGTCGAAAGCCCCGTAATCCGGGGCTTTCGAGTTTTTTCGGTAAGGGTTCGATTGCGAACTCAGGCGGGATTTCAGATCAGTTGCCGTGCGCGATTGCGGTTCACGGTGCATTCAGTCGGTGCATGGAATGTGATTTTCGGCAAAAAAAGATCGCAGCCTTCGGCAGCTCCGACGAGGTTATGCG
>NZ_JBSVXD010000401.1:0-1370 GCF_054070755.1 Pseudomonas sp. SDO5591_S426
CCCTAATGAAATGGCTACCCCCTCACACCCTGTGATCGCTCTCTAAGCTTTCACAGGGTGTCTTTCGGAGGCCATTGCCATGAACAACGTAACTATTGTCGCTATCGATCTAGGGAAACATACCTTCCATCTGCATGCTCAAGATGATCGCGGTCATGAGCTCTACCACAAGAAATTCAATCGCGCGGGACTGGCCAGGCACTTGGCCAACCTTGAACCGTGCACGGTGGTGATGGAAGCCTGTGGCGGCGCACACTATATGGCGCGAGAAGCAGCAAAATGGGGGCATATGCCCAGGCTCATAGCCCCTCATCTCGTGCGTCCCTATGTAAAAAGCAACAAGAACGACTTCGCCGATGCCATGGCGATTTGCGAGGCGGCGAGCCGCCCGACCATGCGTTTTGTGTCCCCGAAAACCGAAGCGCAACAAGCGCTGGCCATGCTCAACTCAGTGCGCGAGTCCTACATCAAGGAGCGCACCGCTACGGTCAATCGGATTCACGCCGGCCTGTTGGAGGTCGGTATCAGCCTGTCCCCAGGCTTTCACGCCATCAAAGAACTGCCAGCGCTGCTGGAGGAATGCTCATTTTCTGCACTGATCAAACAAATCCTGCTGGGACTGCATGCGCACTTCAACTACCTGGACGGGCAGGTCAAGGCGCTGGACAAGCAGGTTGAACGCCAAGCCGCTGAAGATGATCTGGCTTCTCGCCTGATGACGATACCTTGCGTAGGCCCCATCACCTCCAGCGTCCTGGCTGCGGAGTTGGGCAACGGCCAGCAGTTCAAGTGCGGTCGAGACTATTCAGCCTCGATTGGGCTGGTGCCCAAACAACATTCCACCGGTGGCAAGACCGTACTTTTGGGTATCAGCAAACGCGGTGACCGAAATCAAAGGCGACTGCTCATTCAATGCGCCCGTGTGTATCTGATGGGGCTGGAACGGCAGACAGGAGCGCTAGCCGATTGGGTTCGCCAGCTACTGGCTCGCCATCATTCCAACCGTGTGGTCTGCGCCCTGGCCAACAAACTGGCAAGAATCGCGTGGTCGATCGCCGCTCACCATGATGAATTCAAGGCGGGGTCAAGCGCGATGAACGCTTGACCCCGCTGCCACCCGAGCACCACCCACCTGGTTTTGCGATGCTGGATAACAGATGACGTGAACGGCCAACCGGCCTGACGACTACCCTGGGCTCCCACAAGGCTGAAAAAGCCTTCTCCCTATGAAGGGCCGTCAGGCGCGATTCTCATCGAGGCGCAGGGTCGTCCCCCAGACGCCGGATAGATGAAAGCAAGCCAAACACACATCAAAAACAGTATTGCAGAAATGGGGGTATCCATAGATGTGGGAGCGGGCTTGCCCGCGA
>NZ_JBSVXD010000402.1:0-1363 GCF_054070755.1 Pseudomonas sp. SDO5591_S426
CTGTGACGTGGACGAACGCGGAGCCGGACACGCTGATGGCGCGGGTGCTTGCACCCGCCAACCTCAGACGTGCGTATCAACGCGTAGTCGGTAACAAGGGCGCGCCGGGTGCCGATGGCATGACGGTCGACCAGTTGGCGGGCTACGTGAAACAGTATTGGCCGATCCTCAAGACTCGGTTGCTGGCCGGTGAGTATCACCCGCATGGTGTACGCGCCGTCGACATTCCCAAACCCAAGGGCGGAACACGGCGGTTGGGCATCCCCTGCGTCGTGGATCGTCTGATCCAGCAGGCCCTGCTGCAACAGCTCACGCCGATCTTCGATCCGCTGTTCTCGGATTACAGCTACGGCTTTCGTCCGGGCAGAAGCGCTCATCAAGCCATCGAATCAGCCCGCGCCCATGTGGCGGCGGGTCACCGTTGGTGCGTGGAACTCGATCTGGAGAAGTTCTTTGATCGGGTCAACCACGACGTGTTGATGGCCTATGTAGAGCGCCAAATCGAAGACAAGCGGGTGCTCACGCTGATCCGTCGCTATCTCGAAGCGGGAACGATGTCAGGCGGGCTCGTCAGCCGACGGCAGGAAGGGACGCCGCAAGGCGGCCCGCTCTCGCCGTTGCTGTCGAACATCCTGCTCAACGAACTCGACCGCGAGTTGGAACGACGGGGCCATCGTTTCGTGCGTTATGCCGATGACGCCAACATTTATGTGCGCAGTCGCCGTGCGGGCGAGCGGGTGATGGCCGGCGTTGAGCGTTTCCTGAGGCAGCGCCTGAAACTGGCGCTTAATCGGGAAAAGAGCCGCGTGGCAAGGCCCTGGTTCTGTGATTTTCTAGGTTATGGGATGAGCTGGCATCGACAGCCGAGGTTAAGAGTGGCGGTGATGAGTCTGGGGCGCTTACGCGACCGAGTCAGAGACCTGCTGCGCGGAGCGCGGGGTTGCAAGATGGCAACCGTCATCGTGCGGATAAACCCTGTGCTGCGTGGTTGGGCTGGCTACTTCAAGCTAAGTCAAAGCAAGCGGCCACTTGAGGCGCTTGATGGCTGGGTGCGTCGTAAGCTGCGCTGCGCCGTATGGCGTCAATGGAAACGGCCCTCAACAAGGGCTCGGAACTTGATACGCCTGGGGCTCAGCAGGCACCGCGCCTGCATATCGGCGTTCAACGGTCGTGGTCCATGGTGGAGCTCAGGAGCTGCACATTTGAATCACGCGCTACCGAAGAAGCTGTGGGATCGGCTTGGACTGGTCTCAATACTGGATACGATAACTCGGCTTAATCGCATAACTTGAACCGCCGTATACGGATCCGTACGTACGGTGGTGTGAGAGGACGGCGGATGTAAATCCGCCTCCTACTCGAT
>NZ_JBSVXD010000403.1:0-1361 GCF_054070755.1 Pseudomonas sp. SDO5591_S426
AAAATCTATGGTCACCCCCATTTTTGCAATACTGATTAACGGGTGGTGTGGTTGGCTTGCTTAAATCTATCCGGCGTCTGTTTGGGGCAGGCCCCAGCGCCACGATGAGAGTCGCGCCTGACGATCCTAAAAAGCCCATCGGCTTCTAAAGCCGATTTTTATGTCAGGATCTTCGCCAGGCCGGTAGGCCGTTCACGTCATCCGTTGTTCAGCTATCGCAAAACCTGAAGGGTGAATCGTGGTACTGCAACAACTGCAGGGTCAGGCGTTCAAGGCGTCTGGCCCTGCTTCATATTGCGTATGGTGAGTCGCGATCGCCCAAGCGATACGTGCCAGTTTGTTAGCCAGGGCACAGGCCACGACATTCGAATGTCGTCGACTGAGCAAGGCTCGAACCCAGTCAGCCAGTGCCCCTTTCTGATGCTCCAGCCTCTGCATATAGACCCTGGAACATTGCACCAATAGTTGTCGCAGGTGCTTGTCACCCCGCTTGCTGATCCCGAGCAAATTCGCCTTACCACCCGTGCTGTACTGCCTGGGTACCAGGCCCACTGAGGCGGCAAAATCGCGACTGCACCGGTACTGCTTAGCATCACCCATTTCCACAGCCAGCAGGCTGGCGGTGATCGGGCCGACACATGGCATGCTCAGCAAGCGACTACCAAGATCATCGTCGGCCAGTTGGCTCGCCAGCTCTTTATCCAGCACCTTGATTTGCTCATCCAGGTAGACGAAGTGATCGTGCAGGCGTTGTAACAACACCGTCAAACGAACGGGCAACTCGTGCTCGGCCAAGACATTTGTCAAACGTTTCATAATGGTCAGGCCTCTGGGCAGGCTGACGCCAAATTCCAGTAGGAAACCGTGCATCTGATTAGCCGTTTTTGTGCGGTCATGCACCAACGATTCGCGCATCCGATGCAGAACAGACAGGGTTTGCTGGGACTCGGTTTTAGGCGTCACAAAGCGCATAGATGGACGGGAAGCCGCTTCACAGATCGCTTCAGCGTCGACGAAATCATTTTTGTTGCCTTTGACGAAAGGCTTAACGAACTGCGGGGAAATCAGCTTGGCCGTGTGTCCCATTGCCGCTAGCTGACGAGCGACAAAATGCGCCCCCGCACAGGCTTCCATCACCACGACACAACTCGGCATGTTGCCGAAAAGTTGCATCATCTGAGCCCGAGAGAGCTTCTTGCGAAACACCTCGCGGCCTGATTTATCCTGGCTGTGAAGGTGGAAATTATGTTTGCCGAGATCGATACCGATCAATGCTGACTGGATCATGATGATGGCCTCCGAAAACAAAACACCCTGCGAAAGCGTAGCCCTCGCAGGGTGTGGGGGTGACCATCTCATTA
>NZ_JBSVXD010000404.1:0-1257 GCF_054070755.1 Pseudomonas sp. SDO5591_S426
AGATACCGTCTTGAACCTCACCGGGCAAGCGCAAGTTTCGGGTCGTAGGGCTGGCCCGACTTGAGTACGCCGTAAACGAAGTGCAGCAGCTTTCGCATCGCCGCACAAATGATCTGCTTGGGGGCCTTTCCGTTGGCCTTCAAGCGGTCTTTCATGGCTTTGATCGCCTCGTTATGCTTCAACGCTACCAGGCCAGGCATGTACAGACCCGCCCGAACGCGAGCCGAGCCGATCCTCGAAATCACTGTTCTGCCTTTGAGCTTTCCCGAGTCCTGCAGCTTTGGGTTCAACCCTGCGGCAGCGACCAGTTTGCGAGGATCATCATATTTACGCAGGTCGCCCAGCTCGGCCAGCAGCCGCTCAATCGTTTTTTCCCCGATACCGTCAATGGTCACGATCAAGTCGCGCATCTCGCGCATGTCCGGGTCGTCATCGACGTGGTTTTTGATTGCCTTGTGCGTTTGCGCGATCTCTTTTTCGATGTGATGCAGCACAGAGTTAATCGAGGCTTTAACCTTTTCATCGGACACATCCAGACGATTGCGCTCCATTCGCTCCATCTCCTGGAGATCATCCAGGCGGCGCACCAAGGCTTTGAGCTGGCGATACTTCAGCGGCTCTGGCGCCCACAGCAGAAGCTTTTCATTCTTTTCGCGGGCAAAGTCAGCGATCAGTTTGGCATCGCTTTTATCGGTTTTGATCCTACGTAATTCGCTGTCGGCGTAGGCGTGGGTCGTGGCCGGATTGACCACGCAGACACGGTAACCCTTGTTGTAGACGAACTCGGCCAGCTCCAGATGATAGACACTGGTCGCTTCCATCACGATCAGGGCCGAAGGTTCAACCTGCTTTTGTAACCAGTCCTCAAACTCTTTGAAACCTTTCAAATCGTTGGAAAGTTTAGCCTTGGTTTTGTGCTTGCCATTTGGCAGATGAGTAGCAATATCAAAAGTATTCTTTGCGACATCGACGCCGACGAAACTGGACATGACCGTCCCTCCATTAGGTCCCTTGCGATCATCACTGCACTCCGTCCAACCTTGTGAATGCGGGCTCTCGCCAGAGACGGGCCCAAGATACCGTTCGAACTGTATGAGTGAGTGCGGAGGACTGGAGCACAATCTACGTCACAGGCAAAAAGCCTAAGGAGCTGCACGGCTTCCAGATCCCTCCCTCGATGATCAGTCGAGAACTATCGCTCCTGATGGAGCGATAGTCGAGATACAAGGAGCTGCCGAAGGCTGCGATCTTTTGATC
>NZ_JBSVXD010000405.1:0-1242 GCF_054070755.1 Pseudomonas sp. SDO5591_S426
AGGAGCTGCCGCAGGCTGCGATCTTTTGATCTCACGGCGCCTGAAAGGTCTGCAAATACGCCAGCAAATCATCGATCTTTTCCTGATCGCTGATCCCCCAGAAAATCATCCGCGTCCCCGATACCACAGCCTTCGGATCCTCGATGTACGCCGCGAGTTTTTCCTGCGTCCATACCACTCCGGATGACTTCATGGCATCGGAGTACTGATAGTCCGTGGTACTCCCGGCAACACGTCCGAAGATATTGTTGAGCTGCGGACCAAAAAAGGGGCGCGCGCCCTCTCCGACCTGATGGCAACCACCGCAGACCCGCTTGAACAGTTTCCCGCCCGCCTCGGCATCACCAGCGGCGAAAGCGTGTGTGCCGAACATGCCTGCACCGAGGCTCAGTACGAGCGTCATCACGACCGCTTTGTTCATTCCCATGGCTCCAGATCAGGCATTGCCTACAGCAAAAAATGGCGGCTATTTGATCACGACCCCACCTGCAAACCGAAGCCTTTCAAACGTTCAATTTCGCCGACCTGCCAGCCGCCCCCGCATTTGACCCGCGCCGGGCATACCTGTGTATGAATTTTTAACACCTAGATGTTCGCCCGGACAACCTACGCATAAGTGACGTGTTTTTTCCGCCAATTAAGATGGCTGGCATGAATGTCGGGCCGAAATGGCAGGCATTCATGCCAACCCGATTGTTGCGTGAACGATCCCGTGACTCACTAGGTGAACATGATGAACACCCACAACCTTGCATTAGGAATTGCCCTCTTTTCGGCCCTCGGTCTTATCGGGGCGAACACTCAAGCGGCCGAAGCGGGAGCCACCACGACCGGTGCCAACACCGCCGCACACAACGTTGCCGAAGGTGCGCCCGACCGCATCAAGGAAAAACAACTGGCCGAAGGTGGCGCCGATCGCCTGCAAGAACGACAACTCGCCGAAGGTGGTGCCGATCGTCTCAGAGAGCGGCAACTGGCTTCTGACGGTTCCGATCGGCTGAAGCAAAACAGCGTTGCAGCGGGCGGTTACAACTCGATGCGCGGCACCCGCGTAGCAGAAGGCGGCTCAGACCGGTTGCGGCAAAACCACTATGCCGATGGCAGCAACGGCTACGATGCCAGCTCCGATGTCATGCCCTACTTCTGCATGGAATGTCGCTGAGCGGTAATTAATTGAATCACCGCAAATCAATGTGGGAGCGAGCTTGCTCGCGATGGCGGAGTCACATTCAACATCACCGT
>NZ_JBSVXD010000406.1:0-1168 GCF_054070755.1 Pseudomonas sp. SDO5591_S426
CGTTCATCCAGGCAGCCCGCGTCATCGTTGACGTCCATCGCGAGCAGGCTCGCTCCTACAGGGGGCGGTGTGATCCGATCCAGAAAAGGCCATTCACGTTATGAGTAAAACCGTTGCCATCGTGGTCTTCGCCGGTGTCCAGTCGCTGGACGTCACCGGTCCCATGGATGTGTTTTCCGAGGCCAATCGTTTCCTCGCGCCCGAGGATCACTATCGGCTGGAAGTCATCGGCGTGGAGCGTGGGGTGATGGCGTGCTCCAACGGATTGGCGCTGAACGCCCATCGGCATTTCAGCGAGGCGTTGCAGGCTTACGATTTGCTGCTGGTAGCCGGTGGTCCCCAGTTGCCGTTCATGAATTTTGGCGCCGCGTTCGATACCTGGCTGCGTGATGCCTGTGCGCTGGCGCAACGCTTTGGTTCGATATGCAATGGTGCGTTCATGCTTGCTCGGGCAGGACTCTTGGAAGGTAGAACGGTGACAACACATTGGAGCGATGCGGCGGCGCTGGCGACGTTATGTCCGTCGACCCAGGTCGAGGCCGATCGCTTGTACGTGCAGGACGCTGAGCTTTACACCTCAGCCGGGGTCACGGCCGGGATCGACTTGTCGCTGTACCTGCTGGGCCGCGATCACGGACCGGAAGTGGCGTTGAATGTGGCGAAGCGATTGGTGGTGTTCACCCAGCGTTCGGGGGGGCAGTCACAGTTCAGCCCGTTCCTGACGCCCCACGCCGAACCAACTTCAGCAGTGGCGATGGTCCAGCATTACGTGTTGGCCAACTTGACGGGCGACCTGGCCATTGCCGACCTGGCCAACGCGGCCAACATGAGTGCGCGCAATTTTTCCCGGGTGTTCGCCAAGGAAGCGAAAATCACCCCGGCCGAATTCGTCGAGCGGGCGCGGGTGGATGCCGCGCGGGTGATGCTGGAGAGCACCAGCGCCCCGCTCAAGACCGTCGCCTATCAGTGCGGTTTTCGCGATGCCCAGCACATGCGCAGCGTGTTCAACCGCAGGCTGGGAGTGACGCCGCAGCAGTTCAGGCTGAATTTTGCGGCTATGGTTTGAGCCGGGATTTTCTGTCGTCTGACAGGGCCTCATCGCGGGCAAGCCCGCTCCCACAAGAATCTTGGTTGAACACAAATTCTGTGAACAATAAAAAAACCTGTG
>NZ_JBSVXD010000407.1:0-1167 GCF_054070755.1 Pseudomonas sp. SDO5591_S426
ATCTTGATTTTTACAAGCAAAGTCAAAAGATCGCAGCCTGCGGCAGCTCCTACGGGTAAATCGCAAACCCACAAAAAAGGCGACCTCTGCAGGTCGCCTTTTTCATTGCCGCTTAGCGATCACTGACCGCTGTAGATCTGATCGAATACCCCGCCATCATTGAAGTGGGTTTTCTGCACGGTGCGCCAGTCACCGAAGGTTTTCTCGACTGACAGGAAATCCACTTTCGGGAAGCGGTCGGTGTACTTGGCCAGCACGGCCGGGTCACGCGGGCGCAGGTAGTTGGCGGCAGCGATTTCCTGGCCTTCCGGCGACCACAAGTACTTCAGGTATTCCTCGGCGGCGGCGCGGGTGCCTTTCTTGTCGACGGTTTTGTCGACCACGGACACTGGTGGCTCGGCTTCGGCGGAGACGCTTGGGTAGATGACTTCGAACTGGTCGCGGCCAAACTCGCGGGCGATCATTTCCGCTTCGTTTTCAAAAGTCACCAGCACGTCGCCGATCTGGTTGGTCATGAACGTGGTGGTGGCTGCACGGCCACCGGTGTCGAGTACCGGTGCTTGCTTGAACAGTTTGCCGACGAAGTCTTTCGCCTTGTTCTCGTCGCCGCCGTTTTTCAGCACGTAGCCCCAGGCCGAGAGGTAGGTGTAGCGACCGTTGCCCGAGGTTTTCGGGTTCGGCACGATGACTTGGACGCCGTCCTTGAGCAGGTCCGGCCAGTCTTTCAGGGCTTTCGGGTTGCCCTTGCGCACGATGAACACCGTGGCCGAAGTGAACGGCGCGCTGTTGTTCGGCAGGCGCGTGACCCAGTTGTCCGGGACCAGTTTGCCGTTGTCGGCGAGGGCGTTGATGTCGGTGGCCATGTTCATGGTGATCACGTCAGCCGGCAGACCGTCGATGACCGAACGCGCCTGTTTGCTGGAGCCGCCGAAGGACATCTGCAGAGTGATGTTTTCGTTGTGCTCGGCTTGCCAGTGCTTCTGGAACGCAGTGTTGTAGTCCTTGTAGAAATCGCGCATCACGTCGTAGGAAACGTTGAGCAGGGTCGGTGCGGCCTGAGCCACGCTGGTCAATGCAAGGCCAGCGGCCAGAAGTGAGGCGCCAAAGAGTTTTTTCACTGCGAATTCCTTGTTCTAAGTAGGAGCTGCCGCAGGCTGCGATCTTTTG
>NZ_JBSVXD010000408.1:0-1122 GCF_054070755.1 Pseudomonas sp. SDO5591_S426
TCGTCTTTTTTCAGCGAGGTGTTGTTGCGAGCCTTCCAGCGCAACTGCATCCGGCCCTTTTTCAGCCCGGCCGCGACACCCCGTGCCGCCACTGCTTTGTAGCGGTCGACGTAAACGCTGAAGGTTTTGAGGATCGAGAACAATGACTCAACCAGCCGCGTGACCGCACGGATCAACTGCATACCGCGACGAGCCAAGCGCATCGCCAGATAGGCAACACCCGCCCCCGCCGTGGCGAAGGTCAGGACGACGGCGATCAGGATGTCGATCAGCAGCTCCACCATCCGCATCGATACGGCCTTGGCGGTTTCGCCGGCAATCACGCTCGGCGGCAGCATCTCCAGCCAGAGACTGGCCGTGCGCAACAGCAGACAAAGCGCCGCTTCGTCACTGGCCAGCAGCTGGAGTTTGGCCATGGCCTCTGGCGTTTCTTCCGCCAGCGTCTTCAACTGCTCGACGCCACTGCCCAGCCGATCAGCAAACTTGCCGGGATCCTGCAGCATGTCCGACAGCAGGTTGATGCCGTCCCACACGCCCTCAATCGCCGCCCAACTGCCGGCCAGCAAACCGTTACCCACGGCGGCCGAAGTCGACTGCGACCACCGAGGTTTGAACTCATCCCACTCGCTGCGCAGCCAGGTTTCCAGTGACTGACCAAGGCCGTCATACGAGGAAAACAGCTCATCAACCTGCTTCGGCGTCACCTCATTCTGCACACGCACGCGATAGAACTTGCCCGGCGCGCCTTCGAACTGCCCCTTGCCGTTTTCATCGAGCGTGACCGGCGTCGACTCGCCACCCTCCACCGCGATCACATCGACCTGAATGTTGCCCAGCGGAACGTCATACACCGACTCGAACTTGCTCTCGATCAGCAGGATTCCGCCTTCAGGACACTGCGCAACGGTCGAAATAAAATCGTCGTCGGCGCTGCTGACCACGGTGCGGGTGTTGCCCAGTTTGATCACCCGCTCCACGTCCATCAGCGAAGGCATGTCGGTGGCGCGGCTGATCTTGTCGGCGGCCTGGCTGAACCAGCGTTTGAGCTGTTGGCGGTAGAGCGTCAGGGTGTCCGGGAAACTGTCGAGTTCGTGCTCGATGCGGGTGATGTGATCCATCAGC
>NZ_JBSVXD010000409.1:0-1120 GCF_054070755.1 Pseudomonas sp. SDO5591_S426
AGCTCCTACAGGTGTACACATCAACCTGTAGGAGCTGCCGAAGGCTGCGATCTTTTGCTTTTAAAGGATCAAACCCCGGTTTTCGGCGACTTCAACGAATCATTCCCCGTGACCGTCGCGGTTTTGGTCGCCGCTTCGGCATTGGCCTTCAATGCCTTCAATTCTTCACCTGCCCGCTGAATCTTCGCCCGCACGTTGTTCATGTCCTGACGGCTTTTTTCCAGCAGGCTTTTCGCCGAGCTGTGGCCGGTGATGCCACGGGCCAGGGCCACGCCGCCGATGGCCACTTGAATCAAACCGAAGATGCCGCCGCGACGCAGGCCCTTGCCGACCATCACCACGCCACCCGCCAGCGAGCCGATGCGCTCCCAGCCTTCGACGTTCTGCTCGGAGTGGCTCTGGAACGGGGTGGATTCGATACGTTCTACGCGTTTGAGTTCGCTCATGATCTGTCTCCAGGCAGGAAGTTATCGATAGTTAAGCTGACTGCGCGGGCGGGTAGCTTGTTCCATCGGATATGCGGCAACTCAGCGGAATTTCGGTCCCGAGCGAGTATTCAGGCCCTTGGCCATGCGGTCGTACAGCACGACGTTGACCGTGGCGGCCAGGTTCATGCAACCGGTGGTCGGGATGTAGACCACGTCTTCGCACCAGTCGCGAATCTCTTTATCCAGCGAGCCGTCTTCAGGGCCGAAGATGTACAGCGCGCGGTCCGGGTGGGTGTATTCGGGCAACGGGCGTGCGCCTTCGACCAGTTCGACGGCGACCGGAACGCAGTTCAGCGGCAGGATTTTCTTCAGGTCATCGATGCCGATCAGCGGGATGTCGTAGTGGACGCGCTTGGTATCGGTGACGAAGTCGGCGGCGCGTTCATAACGCTTGCCGGTGTAGAACACTGACGCCACGCCATAACAGCCAGCGGCGCGCATCACCGAACCGACGTTCTCCGGTGATTTGGGGTTATACAAACCAATGCAGCTGTACCGTTTGTCTGCCACGAGCGGGGTGCCTTTCGGGAAAAAAGCGGGATTATACGGGGATTGCAGGGTAGAGAGGGTGTTGGGTGGCAAGATCAAAAGATCGCAGCCTGCGGCAGCTCCTACAAGGTGTACACGTCCCA
>NZ_JBSVXD010000410.1:0-1011 GCF_054070755.1 Pseudomonas sp. SDO5591_S426
GTGCAGGAGCTGCCGCAGGCTGCGATCTTTTGATGTTTAGAGCGGCAAGAATCTCAGAAGCGCAGCGACAATGGCTTCAGGCGCATCTTCCTGAACCAGATGCCCGGCGTTCGGGACCGGATGGAACTGTGCGCCAGGAATCAATTGCTGCAAGGCGCGCCCGCGTTCGATGGGAATCCACTGATCGTCTTCGCCCCAGAGAATCTGCACCGGGCAACGAATCGTCGGGTACAGGCCCTCGGCCTCGCGGGTATAGCGCTCGTCCATCTGGGCGATCTGCCGATAAAACGCCGCTTGCCCCGGATCGCCCAGCCACGGTTGCACATAGGGTGCGAGTTCATCGTCGGGGATTTCGCGCTTGATCGCTCCGCGAATGTAAGCCGGCACGATGGCTCGCTGAATGTAGTCGGGCAACCCACTGAACGCCGCTTCATGCTGACGCACGTGTTGCACGAACGGCGAGCCCCAGGGCGTCAATGCCACCGGGTCGATCAGTGTCAGGCTGCGGTAATCCTTGCCGTTCAAAAGATGCGCGCGCAGGACGGTAGCGCCGCCAAAGTCATGGGCCACCACGTCGGGGTTATCCAGGCCCCAGTGTTCCAGCAGTTGTGCCAACAACTCGTTCTGCACGCCCAATGAAACGTCACCCTCGAGTTTCTCGGATAGCCCATAGCCGAGCAGGTCGAAGTAGTGAATGCGGTGCGTGGTGATGAAATGCGGCGCAATCCGGTGCCATACATAAGAAGAGAAGGGCGTGCCATGCACGAACACCAGCGGCGGGCCATCACCGCGTACGGCATAGCGAACGGAGTGTCCGTTGAAGCGATAGGTCTGAGGCAATGGCCAATCAGTCATGCGCGTGTCCTCTTGGCGGGGGCGAGCCAAAAAGCATAGGCAAAAAAAAACAGCCTTTGAAGGCTGTTTTTTGTATCACTGACGAAACGCATGTCCCTAATGTAGGAGCTGCCGCAGGCTGCGATCTTTTGATCTTGATCTTGTGGCTTGGAAGAT
>NZ_JBSVXD010000411.1:0-1008 GCF_054070755.1 Pseudomonas sp. SDO5591_S426
GTAAAAATCAAAATCAAAAGATCGCAGCCTGCGGCAGCTCCTACAGTGAACACCCCGTTTTTTTCTTCGATCGAGATGAGTCATGAACCGAAATCTGCTGACCGCTGGACTGGCTGCCATACTCGCCTTCCTGCTGCCGACTGCCGCGCAGGCCGCCACTGCCCCGCCTGCGGGCAAAGTATTCAAAGACTGCAAGAACTGCCCGGAAATGGTCGTTCTACCTGCCGGCACCTTCACCATGGGCACCCCTGACGACGAAGTCGGCCGCGAGCCCGATGAAGGCCCGATGCATGACGTGACCTTCGCCAAGCCGTTCGCCATGAGCCGCTTCCAGATCACCGCCGGTGAGTGGGACAGCTACGTGAAAGAGAGCGGCGTGACCATCGCCAACGGCGATACCCGCCCCGGTCGCGAATGCATCGCCAGCAAGCCGCGTTATCCACAGAGCCCACGCCAGCCGGCGGTGTGCATGAACTTCGACGACGTTAAAAACTACGTTGCCTGGTTGTCGAAAAAAACCGGGCAGAAGTACAGCATGGTCAGCGAAGCCCAACGCGAATACGCCGCACGCGGCGGCACCAAGGGCCCGTTCCCCTTCCCGTTCGATGAAGGCAAGGAATACAGCATCGCCAAGCACGCCAACACCTACGGCCCGGCGGATGGCTACAGCTACAGCTCGCCAGTGGGCAGCTACCCGCCTAACGCCTTTGGCATGTACGACATGCACGGCAACGTCTACGAATGGGTCGAAGACTGCGAACACCCGAACTACGTCGGCGCCCCCACCGATGGCAGCGCGTGGCTGGAAGCCAACTGCGAAGCCGTGCGCATCCGCGGCAACGACTGGGGTGAAGCGCCGGTGTTCTCCCGCTCCGGCAACCGCAACAGCCAGTACCCGCAAGAACGTGGAGACTGGATGGGCTTTCGTGTAGTGCGCGACCTCTAAACCTGAACCCCTCCCCTTGTAGGAGCTGCCGAAGGCTGCGATCTTTTGACTTTGATTTTTAC
>NZ_JBSVXD010000412.1:0-962 GCF_054070755.1 Pseudomonas sp. SDO5591_S426
GGTCAAACCCTTGCCGCTGACGGTTCCGATCGCACTCCAGGTCAAACCCTTGCCGAAGGTGGTGGTGACCGTGTAATCGAACGCAACAGCGCTACGAGCTGAGCCCATGGCGGCCCTGAAAAAAAGCCCAATCACCGGATTGGGCTTTTGACATTCTGGCCTTTCGCTTTATAGACGCCGCATCTTCTCGCCTGATCCCCCTATCGCCGTTCGACGCCGGCAAAGCCGATTTGCTAGAGTGCGCCGCTGTCCTTCTTCAGAAAACGCCCTTGCAATGCTGCCCCGCGCCGAACAGAAACAACAAACCCGCAACGCCCTGATGGACGCTGCCCGTCGCCTGATGGAAGGCGGCCGAGGATTCGGCAGCCTGAGCCTGCGCGAAGTGGCGAAAACCGCCGGTATCGTTCCCACCGGTTTTTACCGACATTTCGCCGATATGGATGAACTGGGCCTGGTGCTGGTCAGCGAAGTCGGCCAGACCTTCCGTGAAACCATTCGCCTGGTGCGGCACAACGAGTTCGTCATGGGCGGCATTATCGATGCCTCGGTGCGAATCTTTCTCGACGTCGTCAGCGCCAACCGTTCGCAGTTCCTGTTTCTGGCCCGCGAACAGTACGGCGGCTCGCTGTCAGTGCGTCTGGCCATCGGCCGTCTGCGCGAAGACATCAGCTCGGACCTCGCTGCCGACCTGTCGTTGATGCCCAAGCTGCAACACCTGGACATCGCCGGTTTGAGTGTCATGGCCGACCTGATCGTCAAAAGCGTGTTCGCCACCTTGCCGGACATCATCGACCCACCGGCCGAGGCGCTGCCGGAACACCTGACGCCCCAGGCAAAAATTACTCAGCAGCTGCGCTTCATCTTTATTGGCCTCAAGCATTGGCAAGGCCTGGGCAGCACCGAGTGATGCATTAAAAGATCGCAGCCTTCGGCAGCTCCTACAGAGAAATGCGATCCCTGTA
>NZ_JBSVXD010000413.1:0-904 GCF_054070755.1 Pseudomonas sp. SDO5591_S426
ACCTTGCTGCCGGAGTGTCTGGACGATTACGTAGCCGAAGAAAATCCAGTGCGCGTGGTCGATGTTTTCGTCGATGAACTCGACCTGGGCGCACTTGGTTTTGAGGGTGTCGATCCTGCCGCAACTGGTCGTCCGGCCTATCACCCAGCGGTGTTGCTGAAGATCTATATCTACGGCTACCTGAATCGGATTCAATCCAGCCGCCGACTTGAGCGAGAGGCCGAGCGCAACGTCGAGTTGATGTGGCTCACGGGGCGTTTGGCTCCGGACTTCAAAACCATTGCCGACTTTCGCAAAGATAACGGCAAAGCCATTCGCAGCGTATGCCGTCAGTTCGTAGTTCTTTGCCGCAACCTCAATCTCTTCTCCCAGTCGATCATCGCCATCGACGGCAGCAAATTCAAAGCCGTCAATAATCGCGACCGCAACTTCACTCAGGGCAAGGTGAAGGCACGCATGCAGCAGATCGAGCAGAGCATTGATCGCTATCTGGCGGCGATGGATTCGGCGGATCGGGCAACGCCCGAAGTGGCCGAGGCCAAAGCAGAGCGGCTTAAGGAAAAGATAGAAACACTGAAAAAGCAGATGCAGAAACTCAAGGAAATCGAGGCGCAGCTCCACGACAGTCCAGACCAACAGATCTCCCTCACCGATCCAGATGCACGCTCAATGGCCACGAGCGGCCGAGGCACCGGAACGGTTGGCTACAACGTACAAACAGCTGTCGACGACAAGCACCATCTGATCATTGCCCATGAGGTGACCAACGTTGGTAATGACCGTGGGCAACTGAGCAATATGGCGAACCAGGCGCGTGAAGAGATCGGCGCTGAGTCGCTGACGGTGGTGGCCGACCGAGGCTATTACAAAGGTCTGGAAATCCTTGCTTGCGAGCAAGCCGGCA
>NZ_JBSVXD010000414.1:0-842 GCF_054070755.1 Pseudomonas sp. SDO5591_S426
TACTGGGAGTGGGAAAAGTCCGGCAAGGCTGCCCGATGTATCCGTCATTGGGCGTCCTTTGCGCAGATGGACACGCGGTATCGCTGGGACGACCACGGTGGTGTCGTCCTCAGACACGCCGATGGCAGCGAAGAGGTTTACCTCCACGACTCGCAGGCACGGTTGGTGCGCCGGGTCGCCGCCGATGGCGGTGAGCAGCGCAAGGCCTACGACGCGCAGGGCCGTTTGCTCGCCGAACAGGACGCCCTCGGCGCGATCACCGAATACCGCTACGACGAGCTCGGACGGCTGATCGCGCTGATTCCGCCTGAGGACGAGCCGACGTCCTACGAGTACCGCAACGGTTTCCTGCATGCGCGTTATCGCGGTAAGGCCAAGTGGACCTACAAACGCAACGCCCAAGGTGATGTGACCTGGCTGATCGACCCGGACGGGCAAAGCACCTATCACGAGTACGACGGACAAGGGCGCTTGCTGGCGATCCGTTACCCGGACCACAGCCGCCATGTGTTCGAGTGGAACGACCTCGGCCAGTTGCTCGGCGAAACCCTGCCCGACGGTGGGCGACGGCAGTTTTCTTACGACGCGTTGGGACGGTTGTTGACCCGTGAGGATGAATTCGGCGGGGTCAGCCATTACCAATGGGACGCCGTCGGCCGCCTGTTGCAGACAATCGCGCCGGGCGGCGCCAGTCGCAGCTTCAGCTACAACGCCTACGGCCGGATCACCGCTGAAACCGATGAATTGGGGCGGGTCACGCGTTTTGAGTACGCCGACGACCTGCACCTGGTCAGCCGACGGATCAACCCCGACGGCAGCGAACTGAAGTACCGCTACGACCA
>NZ_JBSVXD010000415.1:0-781 GCF_054070755.1 Pseudomonas sp. SDO5591_S426
TACTGGAAAACCGGAATCTTTCCCGACAAAAATACTAGGACTTTGTCCGCGGCGATGATTGGCGTAAACTGCGCCCAAGCCTGCGAGGAGTTTCCATGACCGCTATTACCATCACCGACGCCGCCCACGATTACCTGGCTGATCTGCTCTCCAAGCAGAACACCCCGGGCATCGGCATCCGCGTCTTTATCACCCAGCCTGGCACCCAGTATGCCGAAACCTGCATTGCCTACTGCAAGCCGGGCGAAGAAAAACCCGAAGACACGGCGCTGGGGCTGAAAAGCTTCACCGCTTACATCGATCACTTCAGCGAAACGTTCCTGGACGATGCGGTTGTCGACTACGCGACCGACCGCATGGGCGGCCAGCTGACCATCAAGGCGCCAAACGCCAAAGTACCGATGGTCAACGCCGACAGCCCGGTCAACGAGCGCATCAACTATTACCTGCAAACCGAGATCAACCCGGGGCTGGCCAGCCACGGCGGTCAGGTCAGCCTGATCGACGTCGTTGAAGACGGCATCGCCGTTCTGCAATTCGGCGGCGGTTGCCAGGGCTGCGGCCAGGCAGACGTCACCTTGAAGGAAGGCATCGAGCGCACCTTGCTCGAGCGCATTCCAGAGCTCAAGGGCGTGCGCGACGTGACCGACCACACGCAGAAAGAAAACGCCTACTACTAAGGTGTTCGCTGCGAAATGAAAAAACGGCGCCCCGTGAGCGCCGTTTTTTTATGCATGAAGGTTAAAGATCGCAGCCTTCGGCAGCTCCTACAGATGTTCAC
>NZ_JBSVXD010000416.1:0-764 GCF_054070755.1 Pseudomonas sp. SDO5591_S426
TGCCGCAGGCTGCGATCTTTTGATTTGTTCTTTAGTCAACGCGCCGCCAGACACTCGCCAACCAAGGCTGCTGCTCCCGCGGCAGCCCCGCTGGCCGATAATAATGCTCCAACTCCACAAACCCCGCTTCAGTCAGCAACTGCTGCCACGCCTGAAGATCGTGATACGCCCCATACCGCGGCCCGTTCCAGCCTTCCTGGTTCTCGCCCCGGGGATTGGAACTGAACAGCACACCACCCGGTTTCAGTGCCTCGCGCAATTGCGTCAACACCCGAGGTAACTCCTGGCGCGGGATGTGGAACAACACTGCGTTGGCAAAGATCCCGTCGAATCGCTCGGCCGGCAGATCGAGCTTCAGGAAGTCCTGCTGCCAGACCTCGCATCCACTGTCCTCTCGGGCCATCTGCGCAAATTTTTCCGAACCGTCCAGGCCGACTGCCTTGTGGCCCATGCGCGTGAAGGTCTGTAAATCGCGACCGGGACCGCAGCCGAAATCGAGAATGTCGAGCGGCGCCTCGCCCTGAATATGCCGCAGCAGCGCATCGATGTTCTGGCTGACATCGTGGTCGCGGGTGCCTTCGCGAAAACCTTCGGCCACTGAGTTGTAATGACCCAGGGTGGTTGCGGTGATCTGCTGGAGGTCGTCGGGGGTTTGTTTCATGGTTGGCTGCGCAGAAAAGGAGATGCGCGAACTATAAGCGCTTTCGCGCTTTAAAAGATCGCAGCCTTCGGCAGCTCCTACATTTGGAATGCGATCCCCTGTA
>NZ_JBSVXD010000417.1:0-726 GCF_054070755.1 Pseudomonas sp. SDO5591_S426
CGAGAGTTTTTCCGCCGGCAGGCGCGAGGCGAACTGCCAGCTCTTGCGGCCCATGGCGTCGTAACCGAAGCAGCTGGTGAGCGTGCCTTGGGTGCGCAGGACTTCGCGGTGCAGGTCGTCGCGCTCGATGTCGCTGATGAGCTGGCCGTCGAGGTTGAGTTGGTGCAGGTGGCCGCTGCCGTAATACAGGTGATTGAGGTGTTGGCCGGTGGGCAACGTCAGGGTGGTGAGGTTGCTCAGTGGGTCGTATTCGTAGGACAAGGCGCCTTGCTGCGTCGTCTCCTGGATCAGCCTTCCGAGCAGGTCGTAGGCGAATTCCAGCGTTTCTTCGCTGACGCCCAGTTGCTTGCCCTGCGCGGTCGGCAGGCGCTGGATCGACAGCAGGCGATCAGCGTCGTCGTACACGTAATCCTGACGGGCATCGGCATTGAGTTTGGCCAGCAGCCGACCAATGCTGTCGCGCTCGAATTCGGTACGACGCTGTGGCCGCTCGCCGCGTTCGCCGTAGCCGGTTTCGTCGACCTGGGTCAGATGCCCGCCGAGGTTGTAGCTGAAGCGCCGGGTCAGGTTGTCGATGCGTTTTTCTTCAATCAACCGGTCGGACGCATCGTAGGCGAACTGGTACGCCGCGTTGTTTTCGTTGATCAGCGCGGTCAGGCGAATCGCCGGGTCGTATTCGTAGCGGATGCGCTGGCCCTTGGCGTCCTGACGGCTGCTCGGCAATCC
>NZ_JBSVXD010000418.1:0-711 GCF_054070755.1 Pseudomonas sp. SDO5591_S426
GCTGGATGTAATACCCGCTCGCCAGGTTGCCCTCGAGTTTTTCCACCTTGCCGCCGGTCAGCAGCTCGGCGCCTTCGCCCTTGGCGATTTCCAGGTACGAAAGGATCTTGTCGAATTGCTGTTCGGACGCCTGGGCGCCGACCATGGTGTCGGTGTCCAGCGGGTCGCCACGTTTGATCGACAGGACTTTTTTCATCACTTCTTTCATGAAGTCGTCGTAGATCGACTCTTGCACCAGCGCGCGGGACGGGCAGGTGCAGACTTCGCCCTGGTTGAAGAACGCCAGCACCAGGCCTTCAGCGGCTTTTTCAATGAAGGAAGGCTCAGCCTTCATGATGTCTTCGAAGAAGATGTTCGGCGACTTGCCACCCAACTCCACGGTGGACGGAATGATGTTTTCGGCGGCGCATTTCATGATGTGCGAGCCGACCGGGGTCGAGCCGGTGAACGCGATCTTGGCGATGCGCTTGCTGGTGGCCAGCGCCTCACCGGCTTCTTTGCCGAAGCCTTGCACAATGTTCAGCACGCCGGGCGGCAGCAGGTCGCCAATCAACTCGACCAGCACGGTGATGCCCAGCGGCGTTTGTTCGGCAGGCTTGAGCACCACGCAGTTACCGGCAGCCAGTGCCGGGGCGAGTTTCCAGGCAGCCATCAGGATCGGGAAGTTCCACGGGATGATCTGCCCGACCACGCCCAGCGGTTCATGGATGT
>NZ_JBSVXD010000419.1:0-597 GCF_054070755.1 Pseudomonas sp. SDO5591_S426
GCCGACCGAGGCTATTACAAAGGTCTGGAAATCCTTGCTTGCGAGCAAGCCGGCATCACTACCTTCGTACCGAAACCCCTGACATCTGGCAGCAAAGCCGAAGGCCGATTTGGTAAGCAGGACTTCATCTACGTTGCTGCATCGGACGAGTATCGATGCCCTGCGGGGCAGTTACTGACCCGGCGGCACTCGTCAATGGAAGACGGCATGTTATTGCATTGTTATTACTTCTCGGGCTGCCAGTCCTGCTCAATGCACAAGCAATGTACGACGGGTAAGGAGCGCCGTGTGAAGCGCTGGGAACATGAGGCGGTAATCGATGCGATGCAGGTTCGACTAGAGCATGATCCAGCGATGATGAGGGTTCGTCGACAGACCGTTGAGCATCCTTTTGGAACGCTCAAATATTGGATGGGAGCCACCCATTTCCTGACCAAAACCCTGCCGCGGGTAAGTACTGAGATGAGCCTTCATGTGCTCGCCTACAACCTCAAACGAATGATGAGCATCTTTGGCATCGTAGGACTGCTTGAGGCGATCAAGGCGTGAATCCAGCCGCTTGTCTCGCCAGTTAGTAGCCGTTTTGGCCGCTGACGC
>NZ_JBSVXD010000420.1:0-449 GCF_054070755.1 Pseudomonas sp. SDO5591_S426
ATCGGGAAGTTCCACGGGATGATCTGCCCGACCACGCCCAGCGGTTCATGGATGTGATAGGCGACAGTGTTGCCGTCGATTTCGGCAGCGCTGCCTTCCTGGGCGCGGATGCAACCGGCGAAGTAGCGGAAGTGGTCGGCGGCCAGCGGAATGTCGGCGTTGAGGGTTTCGCGCACGGCTTTACCGTTGTCCCAGGACTCGGTGATCGCCAGCAGTTCCAGGTTCTGTTCG
The DNA here is from genome assembly GCF_054070755.1 of Pseudomonas sp. SDO5591_S426. Classification (NCBI taxonomy): domain Bacteria; kingdom Pseudomonadati; phylum Pseudomonadota; class Gammaproteobacteria; order Pseudomonadales; family Pseudomonadaceae; genus Pseudomonas; species Pseudomonas sp. SDO5591_S426. The sequence goes on from NZ_JBSVXD010000420.1 coordinate 232, forward strand.
ATGCGGTCGGCGATTTTCAGCAGCACCAGCGAGCGCGCCTGGGCGGACGTGGCGCCCCAGGCATCGGCCGCCGCGTGGGCAGCGTCCAGGGCCTTGTCGATGTCTTCGGCCGTGGAACGAGGGAATTCGGCAATCGGTTGGCCATTCACTGGCGAGGTATTGGTGAAGTACTGACCTTTGACAGGCGCGACGAACTCGCCGCCGATGTAGTTACCGTA
>NZ_JBSVXD010000421.1:0-432 GCF_054070755.1 Pseudomonas sp. SDO5591_S426
TGGTCAGCCGACGGATCAACCCCGACGGCAGCGAACTGAAGTACCGCTACGACCACGCGCAGCTGTTGCTCACCGAGATCGAAAACGAAGTCGGCGAACGTTATCGGCTGGACTACACGCCGAACGGCTTGATCCGTCAGGAAAGCGGCTTCGACGGTCGGCGCACGGCGTATGCCTACGACCTCAATGGCCAGTTGCTGGCGAAAACCGAGTTCGGCGATGACGGCTCGCAACTGATCACCGCGTACCAGCGTGACAGCGCCGGACGCTTATTGGTCAAGACCCTGCCCGACGGGGTCAAGGTCGAGTACCGCTACGACGGGCTGGGCCGGCTGGTCAGCGTCGACGACGGCCAGGACCATCCGCTGGAGTTCGAATACGACGTCCACGACCGGCTGATCACCGAACATCAGGGTTGGGGCACCTTGCGTT
>NZ_JBSVXD010000422.1:0-428 GCF_054070755.1 Pseudomonas sp. SDO5591_S426
AGAGGGTGCTGACGGTGCGCGGTGTGGCTTTGATATCGGCGGTCGAGGGGAAGTGAAAGTCGAGGGCGCGTTCAGCGGCTTCGTTGAGTTTTTTGGAATCGGGTTCGTAGGGGGAGGCTGGATCGGTGTCCGGCGGATTGGGCGTTACCTTGAACATATTTCGGTCTCCAAAAACGTGGAGCCGTCACCGAGTCGCTGCTAAACGAAGGGTGGCAGCTGTGCGCAGGTTAGCAGACCGGGGAGACACGAAACCGGCGCGCCCGAAGGCGCCCTGCGCACAGCTACCATGAAGTGCAGGCATGAAATGACCTGACTGTCTGGATGCAGAAGCGCCTCGTGAAACCCCGAGCTGCTAAACCCGATCACTGATGAGCAGTGACACGAATCAAGTTACCGATGGCCTCCAAGTCGCACAAGCCGGCGGATTC
>NZ_JBSVXD010000423.1:0-420 GCF_054070755.1 Pseudomonas sp. SDO5591_S426
GCGAGTCGGTGCGCTTTTTCCATTTTCTGGGTGGGCGCTTGAGCGCGATCAGCGACGCCTATGGCAATCGTCTGACGGTGCAGCGCGATTTTTCCGGGAGCATCCAGCGCCTGGACAACGGTGCCGGGCGCTGTTTGTGGTTGCGCTACGAGCGTAGCCATTTGGTCGCCGTCGACTACCAGCGCTTTCACCTCGGCGACGACCAGCCGCCGGCCTGGCGCACCGAGCAGACGCTGGTCAGCTATCGCTACGACGCGCGCTGGCGATTGATCGAAGCGACGAATGCTGCCGGTGAAAGCGAACGTTACGACTACGACGAACAGCAGGTCATCCTGCAACGGCAGCTGGCCGGTGGCGCGAGTTTCTACTGGGAGTGGGAAAAGTCCGGCAAGGCTGCCCGATGTATCCGTCATTGGGCGT
>NZ_JBSVXD010000424.1:0-405 GCF_054070755.1 Pseudomonas sp. SDO5591_S426
ATCGCCGGCAAGCCGTGCTCCTACAGTGGTGTGTCGTCTAGCCTGCGTGCATCAACAGCACTTCGGCCCACCCTTGCCACCGTAACGGGCTTCCTGACGTTCGCGGAAGAACATCTCGTAGCTCATCACCGGTTTGTCCGGGTGTTTGGTTTGCATATGCTCGACGTAGTTGTCGTAGTCGGGCATGCCGACCATCAGGCGCGCGGCCTGACCGAGGTATTTACCGAGGCGACTCAGGTCATTGAACATGCTGCATTCCTCAGGTTACGCATCCGGCAGTGCCTGGAATGGCGATTCTTTATCCGTACGTTCTTTTTTACCCCAGGAGGCAATGCCGACCTTGAGTGCATAGAACAGGATGCTGAACACCACGAACAGGAACAAAGCAGTCAGCGTTGCGTTGGT
>NZ_JBSVXD010000425.1:0-401 GCF_054070755.1 Pseudomonas sp. SDO5591_S426
GGCGGCAAGGTGGAAAAACTCGAGGGCAACCTGGCGAGCGGGTATTACATCCAGCCGACCCTGCTCAAGGGCACCAACAAAATGCGCGTGTTCCAGGAAGAAATCTTTGGCCCGGTGGTGAGCATCACCACCTTCAAGGACGAAGCCGAAGCCCTGGCCATCGCCAACGACACCGAGTTCGGCCTGGGCGCCGGCCTCTGGACCCGCGACATCAACCGCGCCTACCGCATGGGCCGTGCCATCAAGGCCGGTCGTGTCTGGACCAACTGCTACCACCTGTACCCGGCGCACGCCGCGTTCGGCGGTTACAAGAAATCCGGCGTCGGCCGTGAAACCCACAAGATGATGCTCGATCACTACCAGCAGACCAAAAACCTGCTGGTGAGCTACGACATCAATCC
>NZ_JBSVXD010000426.1:0-393 GCF_054070755.1 Pseudomonas sp. SDO5591_S426
GCCGGATGCAGTTGCGCTGGAAGGCTCGCAACAACACCTCGCTGAAAAAAGACGAACCCTTTGACGACGCTTCGGTTCAGGCGAAAAACCCTAACGGTGACAGCGCCGATACCGCTTCCAGTACAGCCAAGCACGGCTGTCCGGTATCGCTGGTCTCCGGCGAAGAACTGCTGACCCTGACTGACGGTGTGCTGGATGGACTGCTGCCGTTCGAGTTCACCCGTTTGTATCGCACCAGCGCCGTGGAACTCGACGTCGGCCTCGGCTTTGGCTGGAGCCATTCGCTGGCCCAGCGCCTGGAAATCGACGGCGAGACGGTCACCTGGGTCGATGCGGAGAACCGGCGCACGCCGTTTCCGCTGCCGAGCCTGACGCGTCCGGCGATCCACAACA
>NZ_JBSVXD010000427.1:0-384 GCF_054070755.1 Pseudomonas sp. SDO5591_S426
TTTCGCCGCCGTAGTCGGTGAGTTCCTGCGGGGTGCCGAGGTGGTCGAGTTGGTAATAAAACGGGCAGGCCTTTTTCGGGCCTTTGCCGTCGAGCATGGCCAAGGGCCGGAAGCTGCCCGGTTCGTAGAGGTAGCTGCGGTAGTGGTTGGGGCTGCTTTCGGCAACGAGTTGGTCGCCTTGCCAGAAAAACTGCGTGCTATGGCCGTCGACGGTTTTGTTGATGCGGCGGCCGAAGGCGTCGTAGCGGTAGCTCGCTGTGCGGCCGTCGGGCAAGGTCAGGCCGGTCAGGCGGTGCTGACTGTCGTAGCGGTAGACGGTGACGTTCTCACCACGCCGTTCGCGGATCAGGTTGCCGTAGGCGTCGTAGTCGTAATGCCGGTCGG
>NZ_JBSVXD010000428.1:0-372 GCF_054070755.1 Pseudomonas sp. SDO5591_S426
GCGTGGTCGATGTTTTCGTCGATGAACTCGACCTGGGCGCACTTGGTTTTGAGGGCGTCGATCCTGCCGCAACGGGTCGTCCGGCCTATCACCCAGCGGTGTTGCTGAAGATCTATATCTACGGCTATCTCAATCGGATTCAGTCCAGCCGCCGACTTGAGCGTGAGGCCGAGCGCAACGTCGAGTTGATGTGGCTAACGGGTCGTTTGGCTCCGGACTTCAAAACCATTGCCGACTTTCGCAAAGACAACGGCAAAGCCATTCGCAGCGTATGCCGCCAGTTTGTAGTTCTTTGCCGCAACCTCAATCTCTTCTCTCAGTCGATCATCGCCATCGACGGCAGCAAATTCAAAGCCGTCAATAATCGCGACC
>NZ_JBSVXD010000429.1:0-315 GCF_054070755.1 Pseudomonas sp. SDO5591_S426
CCCTGTTACCGCCGTGAAAGGGCGGTGTCCTAGGCCACTAGACGAAGGGGACACAAACCTTCTATACAACTGATCAGTGCTGAGAGCTGATCGATTCAAGGCCGGTGTGGCCAGACCTTGAACTGTAAAATTGGTGGAGCTTAGCGGGATCGAACCGCTGACCTCCTGCATGCCATGCAGGCGCTCTCCCAGCTGAGCTAAAGCCCCGGATTTTTCGCCTCGCGGCGGAGCGACATCTTGCAACATCGCTTCTGTAAAACTGGCGTCCCCTAGGGGACTCGAACCCCTGTTACCGCCGTGAAAGGGCGGTGTCCT
>NZ_JBSVXD010000430.1:0-297 GCF_054070755.1 Pseudomonas sp. SDO5591_S426
GCTCGGTGTTCCTTCGCTCCGGCATTCATCCGGGGACACTGCCCTCCGGTCTGCTTCGCGACGACCTACATGCAGCGTGTTCGACTGCGTCGAACGGCGCTGGGCGCCACTCCCCGGATGAACGCCTCCACTCAGCCTCCCGAAGGGGCGGGTAGATCAAAAACAACCGAGGCGGCCTACCGGCCGGCCTGGTTGTTTGGTTTGTACGCATTCCAAACTGTGGGAGCGAGCTTGCTCGCGAAGGCGGCCTGACAGCCGACCCGATTTTGTGCTGTATCACGCCCAATGTAGGAGCTG
>NZ_JBSVXD010000431.1:0-294 GCF_054070755.1 Pseudomonas sp. SDO5591_S426
GCCTGGTGCTGGCGTTCTTCAACCAGGGCGAAGTCTGCACCTGCCCGTCCCGCGCACTGGTGCAAGAGTCGATCTACGACGACTTCATGAAAGTCGTGATGAAGAAAGTCCTGCAAATCAAACGTGGCGACCCGCTGGACACCGACACCATGGTCGGCGCGCAGGCGTCCGAACAGCAATTCGACAAAATCCTTTCATACCTGGAAATCGCCAAGGGCGAAGGCGCCGAGCTGCTGACTGGCGGCAAGGTGGAAAAACTCGAGGGCAACCTGGCGAGCGGGTATTACATCCAGC
>NZ_JBSVXD010000432.1:0-284 GCF_054070755.1 Pseudomonas sp. SDO5591_S426
AGTGCAACGAGGCTGCGATCTTTTGATTTTGTTTTTTACAAGCGAGATCAAAAGAGTCGCAGCCTGCGGCAGCTCCTACATTGGGCGTGATACAGCCGCAAAATCAGGTCGGCTGTCAGGCCGCCATCGCCACCAGGCTGGCTCCCACAGTCTGGAATGCGTACAAACCAAACAAACAGGCCGGCCGGTAGGCCGCCTCGGTTGTTTTTGACCCACCTGCCCCATCGGGAGGCTGAGTGGAGGCGTTCATCCGGGGGTGGGCGCGTAGCGCCGTGCGGCGAAGC
>NZ_JBSVXD010000433.1:0-282 GCF_054070755.1 Pseudomonas sp. SDO5591_S426
AGCACCCGCGCCATCAGCGTGTCCGGCTCCGCGTTCGTCCACGTCACAGACGCCGCCGATACCTGTGCGCTGTCAGCCGTCATCCTCGGATTCTGTCCGGGACTCGGAGTAACAGTCTTCTCTGCGAGAAATTTCTGCATTTCGGTATCCAACGAGACTCTGACGCCTACCAGCGGCATAACCTGTTCGGCCCTTGGTGACGGGGTTATTCGTCACTTACTACGGCCTCGGCTGACTTCTGCACGCTCATCCCGTCGCCTCTCGACGCTCGGTAGCACAGTG
>NZ_JBSVXD010000434.1:0-282 GCF_054070755.1 Pseudomonas sp. SDO5591_S426
CCTTCGGGTTATGAGCCCGACGAGCTACCAGACTGCTCCATCCCGCGTCTGTGTGGCGGCATTCTATAGAGATACGCCGGGGTGTCAACCGTTAAAACCGAACCGGGTCAAATAAACGTATAAACGCGTCAAACGGTCGCAGGGTCGGCCTAAGTTTCGGAATCTGAACGAATTCTCATTCCGGCAGTGTGCAGTCTTGAAGTCGTCGTTCTGCAAAACAGGCGCGCACAAAAAAGGCCACTCTTTCGAGTAGCCTTTTTTGATGTTTGGTTGCGGGAGCCG
>NZ_JBSVXD010000435.1:0-282 GCF_054070755.1 Pseudomonas sp. SDO5591_S426
ACATCCATGAACCGCTGGGCGTGGTCGGGCAGATCATCCCGTGGAACTTCCCGATTTTGATGGCCGCGTGGAAACTCGCCCCGGCCCTGGCTGCCGGCAACTGCGTAGTGCTCAAACCGGCCGAACAGACCCCGCTGGGCATCACCGTACTGGTCGAACTGATCGGCGACCTGCTGCCACCGGGCGTGCTGAACATCGTGCAAGGCTTCGGCAAGGAAGCCGGTGAAGCGCTGGCCACCAGCAAGCGCATCGCCAAGATCGCGTTCACCGGCTCGACCCCGG
>NZ_JBSVXD010000436.1:0-274 GCF_054070755.1 Pseudomonas sp. SDO5591_S426
CTTGCGGTCACCAGCACCTGAAGCTGGCGTGTCTACCAATTTCACCATCTGGGCAATCATCTTCAGCGTCGCCGCTGTTGATGTGGCGCACTATACGGAGCGCATTTTGATCTGTAAACCCCTGATTTTAAAATTAATAAACCAGTCGTCCAGAATGCAAAAAACCCGCTTTCGCGGGTTTTTGTGTGAGCCTTGAAATTGATCTAATCTCAAGCTCGAAATTGGTGCCCAGAAGAAGACTCGAACTTCCACGACCTTGCGGTCACCAGCACCT
>NZ_JBSVXD010000437.1:0-268 GCF_054070755.1 Pseudomonas sp. SDO5591_S426
CCGCCGACATTCTGCTTGTAAGGCAGACGCTCTCCCAGCTGAGCTAATCACCCTTTACCTTCGTTGCGGGGCACATTATGCCACAGGTTTTTATAAAGTGTTGATTTAATTGAAGTTTTTTCAAAAAAACCTAAAAACCGGTGAAACGACGCATCCCGCAGGAACAACAGTCAAACTTGAGGCAGAAAAAAACCCGCTTCAGCGGGTTTTTCCGTGGTGACCTGGCGTTCAGTGTTCCAGGTTACCGAATATGGCGCAGCGGACGGGA
>NZ_JBSVXD010000438.1:0-258 GCF_054070755.1 Pseudomonas sp. SDO5591_S426
CGAAGGCTGCGATCTTTTGATCTTTTTACTCTCACTCAGGTGGATCAATCTGATCCAGCACCCGGTTCGCCGTGATCTCCGCCAGCATCACGCTGTTGGAAATGCCCAGCAATGCATTGCGTGATTCACCGTCCAGGTGATCCACCAACTGATGGACCATCACATCCACCGAGGCCAGCGTCTCGACCAAATAAACGGCCAGAGTTTCGAGCGTCACCTCAGGGTCGACGGTGAAGAGGGTGCTGACGGTGCGCGGTG
>NZ_JBSVXD010000439.1:0-255 GCF_054070755.1 Pseudomonas sp. SDO5591_S426
CGTCGAGTTCCACGGCGCTGGTGCGATACAAACGGGTGAACTCGAACGGCAGCAGCCCATCAAGCACGCCGTCAGTCAGGGTCAGCAGTTCCTCGCCGGAGACCAGCGACACCGGGCAGCCATGGGTGGCGGTGCGATCCGCGGTATCGGCGCTGTCACCGTTGGGGTTTTTCGCCTGAACCGAAGCGTCGTCAAAGGGCTCGTCTTTTTTCAGCGAGGTGTTGTTGCGAGCCTTCCAGCGCAACTGCATCCGGC
>NZ_JBSVXD010000440.1:0-253 GCF_054070755.1 Pseudomonas sp. SDO5591_S426
TTTCAGATACACCCAATCCAACTGTGGGAGCCAGCCTGCTGGCGATGGCGGCCTGACAGCCGACTTGATCTTGCGGATGTAATCACATCAAAAGATCGCAGCCTCGTTGCACTCGACAGCTCCTACAAGAGAATGGATGTACTAATGACCAGGCCGGCCGGTAGGCCGCCTCGTTTTGCTTTGGCTTTTGATCTTCTTGCCCCATCGAGAGGCCGAGTGGAGGTTCTGCGCAGTGGGCAACCCGGCAAGGATG
>NZ_JBSVXD010000441.1:0-252 GCF_054070755.1 Pseudomonas sp. SDO5591_S426
GCGCATAACTCCCCGGCTCATACAGGTACAAACTGCTCTGCCCCGGACGCTCCTCCCGCAACATCCGCAAGCCTTGCCACAAAAAGTGCTTCTGCTCGGTCTTGCCGTTGACCTCGGAAACCTTGGCAACCCGTCGCCCTAAACTGTCGTACCGATACGATCCGGTACTTTCCAGCTTGCCATTAACCAACGTCTCCGCCCGCACCAAGCGATTTTCACAGTCATAACAAAACGTCTGCAGCGTGCCCATGC
>NZ_JBSVXD010000442.1:0-247 GCF_054070755.1 Pseudomonas sp. SDO5591_S426
CGACCTCCTCTCGATGTGTGCGGCTTCGCCGCACGGCGCTGCGCGCCTAACCCCCGGATGAACGCCTCCACTCAGCCTTCCGATGGGGCGGGTGGATCAAGATCAAAAGCGACAGGCGAGCTAACGCTCGGCCTGTTGAGTGGTTAAAAGCGTGGGTGTACGCCGATCTGTTTTTGCTCTTCTGTGGGAGCTTGGCTTGCCAGCGATGGCGTCCTCACAGCCAACCAATCCCTTTCAGATACACCCA
>NZ_JBSVXD010000443.1:0-246 GCF_054070755.1 Pseudomonas sp. SDO5591_S426
TGCCGGCTTGCTCGCAAGCAAGGATTTCCAGACCTTTGTAATAGCCTCGGTCGGCAACCACCGTCAGCGATTCGGCCTCGATTTCTTCACGCGCCTGGTTCGCCATATTGCTCAGTTGCCCACGATCATTACCAACGTTGGTCACCTCATGGGCAACGATCAGATGGTGTTTATCGTCGACAGCTGTTTGGACGTTGTAGCCAACCGTTCCGGTGCCTCGGCCGCTCGTGGCCATTGAGCGTGCAT
>NZ_JBSVXD010000444.1:0-246 GCF_054070755.1 Pseudomonas sp. SDO5591_S426
TTCGCGACGACCTCCTCTCGATGTGTGCGGCTTCGCCGCACGGCGCTACGCGCCTGCCCCCCGGATGAACGCCTCCACTCAGCCTGCCGATGGGGCGGGTGGATCAAGTGCAACCGAGGCGGCCTACCGGCCGGCCTGTTTGTCTGGTTCGCACGCACTCCAAACTGTGGGAGCCAGCCTGCTGGCGATGACGGCCTGACAGCCGACCTGATTTTGTGCTGTATCACGCCCAATGTAGGAGCTGCC
>NZ_JBSVXD010000445.1:0-246 GCF_054070755.1 Pseudomonas sp. SDO5591_S426
CAGCTCCTACATTGGGCGTGATACAGCACAAAATCGGGTCGGCTGTCAGGCCGCCATCGCTGGCAAGCCAGCTCCCACAGTGGGTTGGGGTGCACTAATGCTCTTCACCACTCCACAGGCCGAGCGTTAGCTCGCCTGCCGCTTTTGATCTTGATCCAACCGCCCCATCGGCAGGCTGAGTGGAGGCGTTCATCCGGGGGTTAGGCGCGTAGCGCCGTGCGGCGAAGCCGCACACATCGAGAGGAG
>NZ_JBSVXD010000446.1:0-230 GCF_054070755.1 Pseudomonas sp. SDO5591_S426
CCCGCGACCCCCGGCGTGACAGGCCGGTATTCTAACCGACTGAACTACCGCTGCGTATCGCTTTGGACTTTCGCCCAAGTAACTCGTTTGATTGAAGAGCTTCGGTGCTTTTCAATCGCGAACCAGACCAAAATCTGCTTCGTAAATAATGGCGCAGCGGACGGGACTCGAACCCGCGACCCCCGGCGTGACAGGCCGGTATTCTAACCGACTGAACTACCGCTGCGCGT
>NZ_JBSVXD010000447.1:0-228 GCF_054070755.1 Pseudomonas sp. SDO5591_S426
GCGTGCCCATGCCGCTGCGTTTTTCAATCAGGTTGCCCCACGCATCGTAGGCATACTCCTGATCCCGCCAGCGCTTGAGGCGGTTGTCTTTGACGTGATCGAACTGGCTGGTGTTGAAGTTCAGCCGATTCGCCGCGGCGTCGTAGCGAAATTCTTCGCTGTCGATCAGCTGGCCGGTGTCGCGGCTGTGCAACTGGCCGTTGGCTTCGTATTCGTACTTGATCTCGC
>NZ_JBSVXD010000448.1:0-225 GCF_054070755.1 Pseudomonas sp. SDO5591_S426
TCGCGGCTGTGCAACTGGCCGTTGGCTTCGTATTCGTACTTGATCTCGCCACGCAGTTTGTCGAGGGTGCGGGTCAGTTCGCCGGCCGGGTCGTACTGGTGGCGGCGATGGATCGGGTTGTAGGCGTGCTCGACCAGCAGGTCGGGCTGTATGCCGGGGTTGTGGATTCTCGAGAGTTTTTCCGCCGGCAGGCGCGAGGCGAACTGCCAGCTCTTGCGGCCCATG
>NZ_JBSVXD010000449.1:0-225 GCF_054070755.1 Pseudomonas sp. SDO5591_S426
TCGCGGCTGTGCAACTGGCCGTTGGCTTCGTATTCGTACTTGATCTCGCCACGCAATTTGTCGAGGGTGCGGGTCAACTCGCCTGCGGGGTCGTACTGGTGACGGCGATGGATCGGGTTGTAAGCGTGCTCGACCAGCAAATCCGGCTGGATGCCGGGGTTGTGCAGGCGCGAGAGTTTTTCCGCCGGCAGGCGCGAGGCGAACTGCCAGCTCTTGCGGCCCATG
>NZ_JBSVXD010000450.1:0-215 GCF_054070755.1 Pseudomonas sp. SDO5591_S426
CTGTATCACGCCCAATGTAGGAGCTGCCGAAGGCTGCGATCTTTTGATCTTGCTTCTAAACAACAAATCAAAAGATCGCAGCCTCGTTGCACTCGACAGCTCCTACACAAAAATGCGCACGAACTAACGATCAGGCCGGCCGGTAGGCCGCCTCGCTTTTGCTTTTGATCTGGCTTTTGATCTTTTGCCCCTTCGGCAGGCCGAGCGGAGGTGTT
>NZ_JBSVXD010000451.1:0-211 GCF_054070755.1 Pseudomonas sp. SDO5591_S426
TTCACCGGCTTCGATTCGAAGCAAACCGTGCAGACGCCCGAAGCCATCTTCTGGATCCGCCTCCTGCTGTCCGGCATCCCGGTCATCGGCCTGGTGCTGGCCCTGATCGCCATCCTGCGCTTCCCGCTGACCGAGGCGCGCATGCGCGAGATCCGCCAGCGGCTCGAAGCCACCCGCGGGCAGGTATGAGACGCCATCGACGCGCCGCCTG
>NZ_JBSVXD010000452.1:0-210 GCF_054070755.1 Pseudomonas sp. SDO5591_S426
GTTTTTCAATCAGGTTGCCCCACGCATCGTAGGCATATTCCTGATCCCGCCAGCGTTTAAGGCGGTTGTCTTTGACGTGATCAAACTGGCTGGTGTTGAAGTTCAGCCGGTTCGCCGCGGCGTCGTAGCGGAACTCTTCGCTGTCGATCAGTTGCCCGGTGTCGCGGCTGTGCAACTGGCCGTTGGCTTCGTATTCGTACTTGATCTCGC